>JBAUAY010000756.1:0-7720 GCA_049676235.1 Streptosporangiaceae bacterium | reverse complement strand
GATCTCCTCGTCCTCGCCGGCGCCGTCCGGGGACAGCTTGACCACGCGGGCAGCCGCCCCGCCGGGGACCACGGCCTTGGCGTCCGCGGACGGCTGGCCAGGCTGGGAGTCCTCGGGGTACCCGGGTTCGTCCGCTACTTCCGGCCCGCCGGCGTCGCCGACCTGATCATCGGCCACCTCGCCGGCATCGCCAAGGTCGGCCTCGACGAGGTCCTCCTCGGCCAGCATGGCCTGCAGGTCGGCGTCGTCGGGGTCGAGATCACCAAAGTCGTCGAGAACCGCGTTCTCCAGATTCGCGTCGGTATCCGAACCCGCCTCACCGAGGTCCACCGCGATCAGGCCGCCGCCGGCGTCGGAGTGCAGCCCGGAACGGTGCCCATCCGAGTCCCGGGGACCAGAACCATCTGGCCGCGGAGCCGCCTGATCCCCGACGGCCCGAGCGCCCTGGTCCGGGGTCCCGTAGCGATTCCGCTCGCGCTCGGTCACCTGCCCGCGGTCACGCTGCGCGCGGCGCCGGGCTTTGCCTTGCCTGCTATTCCGCCTGCTCATCCTCCTCGCCTCTTAGTCAGGTCGCTTCCCCGCGTTCTGCGGCCCGATGATCGTCAGGACGGCATCGCGGCCGAGGAGGCCGAAAGCCGGATCGGTCAGGCGGTTGCCGAGGTCCGTATCGTGCTTCCACCCGCGGGCCTGGTCCATGAGCGTGACCGCGACCGGCAGTGCTCGCACTGCCCCGGCCTCTGGTGGCACCCAGGCCGGGTTATCAGCTCCCACCCTCGGAGTATCACCCCTGCAGAGCCCGTCCGGCTAGGTACCGCCCTGCGCGATTGACGCACACCGGTTCTGGCCATAGCGGACGTCACGCAGATGCCGACAGGTTTTTCAAGGCCGCGTAGACCTGCGCAAGCGGCCACCGGGGCGGTCTCCCCGGTGAGCCGGATCAGTCCGAGGTGGAAGCCTCGCCGCCTTGGGTGATGTGCTGGGCTAGGACCCGGGTGAGGGACAGAACATCCTCGCGGCCCTGCTGGCAGCCGGCGGTCCAGGCGGCTGACTGCTCGGAGATCGGGGCGGCGCTCGCCCGGGCTCGTTCGGTCTCCTCTTGCCAGTGACGGATCTGTTCGTGCATCCGCGCCCGGAGCCTGCTCATCTCCGCGGCGGCTATCCCCTGCGCGAGCTGCCAGGCGATAACGGCGCCGATCAGCAGTCCGGACAATCCCGCGATGATGTCCATCTCAGCCCTGCTTCCGGCCGGAGTCCGCGGGTGGCCCGCACACCAGGGCCTCGGCCGCCTCTTCCAGCGGCAGGCCGCCGCCGTCCTCGGCCCGGTCCACGCAGCCCGCGATCAGGGCCAGGACGGCCGTCCCGAGCAGGCAGCGCCACCGGGCGTGGTCGATGACCGGGGCGGCCGGGTCGGCTAGGGCCCGCAGGGCCAGGCCATCGGCGACGGCGGCAAGTATGATCACGCAGTCGTCGAGGGTGATCCCCGCCCGCATGCGCAGGCCGCGGGACTGGAGGAACTCTTCATAAAAGCGCTTCCACAGCGGGTCGTTTTCCTGGTGACGCTCGGACATCGCCTCGGCGATGACCGGATCACCTTCGGCCTCCGCGGCCGCGACGAGGCCCAGCCGGAACATCGGCGTGCCGAGCAGCTTGTTCATGTCCCAGTAGCACATCCGGTGTACGCCCCGCACCGGGTCAGGCCCGCCGATCACCTCGTCTCTCGCGTCAGCCGCCTCCTCCTGGTGCGATGCCGGGTAATGCGACGCCCACAGCCCGAACCGCAGCACATCCGCGACGAAGTCCGACTGGTGCCGCCACCGTTCCCGCATCGTGGAGACCCGGCCCACGCGGTGAAACGGCGGAGGATTGTGGCTGACTTCGGCCGCCACGGCCCGCTGGGACAGGAAACCCAGTAGCGGCCGCTCGATGGAATCCGCGTCGTCCGCATCACCCGGCAGCCGGCTCGCGCCAGGCCCCAGGTGCCGCTGGATCAGCCGGACCGCTGCGGCCAGGTAGGCCGCGGTAACCGGATCGTTAGCCTGCCTGCTGCGGCGGGTGATCGGATTACGGCGCTTCAGGCCGCGCAGGACCTTCGACAAGTCCTGGTCATAAGGGTAGGGAAGCTGCTGCTTGAGCCGGCGGCCCCGGGTCGGATCGTTCCTCATGCTACTAATCCTGGCTCGGCCCCATCTCAGCTGCCTAGGCGCGCGCCCGCGCGTACTTTCTGCCTGCCCGGCGAGCTCGGCATCCGGGGTCAAAGGAACTAACCTGACGCTGACCGGGAACTGGCCTGGCTTCCGATGACGGGAGGGGAGCATGCTCCCCCCAGACTGCGCTATGCCGGGTGTGAGGCTGCGGCATGCCAACGCGGCGAGGAGGTGCCGTGGACGGTTTCTTGCTCACATATGACGGCTTTGAGCCTGAGTCTGAGGGGCTTCGCGAAGCGCTGACCTCGACCGGCAACGGCTACCTGTGCGCGCGTGGCGCGGCGGAGTGGGAAGAAGCCGACGGCGTGCATTATCCCGGCACCTACGTACACGGCGGTTACAACCGCGAGACGACGATCCTGAGCAGCGTCCCCGTGCTCAATGAGGATCTTGTTAACATGCCGAACTGGCTGGTCCTCCAGCTCCGCATCGAGGGCGGAGAGGCGGTCAGGCTCGCGGACGTGGATCTGCTCGGTTACCGCCACGAACTGGACATCCGGTACGCGGCTGTCGTCCGCCACGTTCGTTTCCGTGATCTCAGCGGCCGGGAGACGACGCTGCACAGCCGCCGGTTCGTCAGCATGGGCGACCCGCACCACGCGGGGATCGAGTGGACGCTGGTTCCGGAGAACTGGTCGGGGCGCGTCGAGGTGGTCTCGGCGATCGACGGCCGGGGGAGCAATGGCGGTGTCGCCCGCTACCGGCAGCTGGAGGGCCGCCACCTGAATCCCGTTTCCCCGCGGACGTTCGGGCCCGAGGTCGTCGCGCTGAAGGCCGAGACCCGGCAGTCGAATCTGTACATCAGCCAGGCGGCCCGCACGCGCGTGTTCGCCGCTGACCAATGCCTCTCGGTCGAGCGGAGGCTTTACCAGGTGGAGGACTATATCCAGCAGGTCCTCGCCTTCGACGTGCAACAGGGCACGGCGACGCGGGTCGAGAAGATGGTGGCGTTCTACACGTCGCGGGATCCGGCGGTCAGCGACACGCTGGTGAGGGCGGCCAGGTCGGCGGCCCGCCACGCCGACTTCGCCGCCGCATTCGAGCGCCACACCGCGGCATGGGACGAACTGTGGCAGGTATGCGACATACGGGTGTCAGGAGACGAGAGCGTGCAACAGCTGCTGCGGCTGCACATCGCACACGTGCTCCAGGTCTGTTCCCGTCACACCGCCGACCTTGACGCTGGGATGCCCGCCCGTGGACTTAACGGGGAGGCCTATCGCGGGCACGTCTTCTGGGATGAGATCTATGCATACCCGTTCTTCAACGTCCGGCTTCCCGAGGTCACGCGCGGGCTGCTGATGTACCGCTACCGGCGGATGGGCGAGGCCAGGGCGGCTGCCCACGTGGCAGGATTCCGTGGTGCGATGTTCCCGTGGCAGAGCGGGAGCGAGGGAATCGAGGAGACCCAGCTGGTCCACCTCAACCCGGTCTCGGGCCTCTGGGAGCCCGACCTCAGCCGCAACCAGCGACACGTGAACGCGGCGATCTTTTACAACATCTGGCACTACTTCCAGACCACCCATGACCAGGCGTTCCTACGCGACTACGGCGCGGAGATGATGCTGGAGATCACGCGCTTCTGGGCGTCGATCGCCCACTTCAATCCCGAGCGCGAGCGCTACGAGATCCACGGCGTGATGGGCCCGGACGAGTTCCACGACAAGTACCCAGGTGCGCTGCAGGGCGGGTTGCGCAACAACGCCTACACCAACGTCCTGGTGGCCTGGCTGTGCGGCATCGCCGGCCAACTGCTGCCGCTGCTCCCCGCCAGCCGCGCGGAGGCACTGCGCATGCGGCTGGGCCTCGGCGACGATGAGCTGGCGGTGTGGCAGGACATGAGCCGACGGATGTTCGTCCCGTTCCTCGGCGACGGGATCATCAGCCAGTTCGAGGGATACGAGGACCTCGAGGAGCTGGACTGGGACGCATACCGGGCGAAGTACGGCAACATCCAGCGGCTCGACCGGATCCTGCGTGCGGAGGGCAAGGACCCCAACCGCTATAAGGTCACCAAACAGGCCGACACGGTGATGCTGTTCTTCCTGTTCAGGCAGGACGAGCTGCGCGAGATCTTCGGACGGCTCGGGTATGACTACCCAGCCGACACGGTGACGCGGAACGTCGAATACTACGACCGGCGGACTTCTCACGGCTCGACGTTGAGCTTTGTCACTCATGCCGGGGTACTCGCCACCATCGACCCCGAGAGCTCGTGGGACCGGTTCCTGGTCGCGCTGCACAGCGATGCCGACGACATCCAGGGCGGGACCACGAAGGAAGGCATCCACATGGGCGTCATGTCTGGGACGCTCGACCTCATGCAGCGGAATTATGCCGGCGCGCATGTCTACGACGATGTCCTGCACTTCGATCCCCAGCTCCCGAGCAGGCTCGACAGCCTGTCGTTCCCGATGCAGTTCCGCGAGACCCCGATCCAGGTGACACTCACCGGCGATCACCTGACGCTGGCCGTCCACCCCGAGGGGGCGAGCCGACCCGCCAGGGTCGCAGTCCGCGACGATGTCCGTGAGCTGTGCCCGGGCGACCAGACCGTGTTCGAGCTCAGCCGGAACCCAGCGACCACTGTGCCCCCGCCCGAGACTGAAAAGAAGGCCTTATGCCGAAGTTCCAGGGAGCGATTTTCGACGTCGACGGGGTGCTGGTCGACTCGCCGCACGAGAAGGCGTGGCGCGAATCGCTGCGCGAGCTGATGGAATCCGGCTGGCGCGGCATCCGCGACCGCACGACGTGGTCGCCGGACGCCTTCACCTCCCACGTCTACCAGCAGTACGTATCCGGCAAGCCGCGCATGAGCGGCGCCCGCGCCGCCCTCGACTACTTCCACGTACCCGACGCCGAAACCCGCGTCGCCGAGTACGCACGGCTCAAGCAGGAGATGGTCGTGCGCCTCATCCAGGCCGGTGACTTCACCGCCTATCCCGACGCGCTGCGGTTTGTCATCGCCACCAAGGACGCCGGGATGCTCATCGCGGACGCGTCGTCGTCGAAGAACGCGGGATTGTTCCTGCGCGAGATCCGGCTCGACACTTTCGCGCAGGAGCAAGGAATCTCCTCGCCGACGCTTCGGCCCGGCCAGACGCTGCTGGACTACTTCGACGCCGACGTCTCCGGACGCGATTTCGCCCACGGCAAACCCGACCCCGAGATCTTCCTGACCGCCGCGCACGAGCTCGGCGTCGAGCCGCGCCACGCGATGGTGATCGAGGACGCGTCCGCCGGGGTCCAAGCCGCCAAGGCCGGCTACATGGCCGCGATCGGCATCGCCCGAGCCGACGACGCCGACCTGCTGGCCGCGGCCGGCGCGGATCTGGTGGTCACCACACTCGATGACGTCGACACCACTGCTCTCGCCGGCGGACGGCTGGCGACGCGAAAGGCTTAGCCCGGACGCAGATCGCAGCGTGGTCAACCATCCGTTAGCAGCGGGCATGGACCCGATATGGTCGGCAGGCTGGTGACGGCAGCTTGGCCGTCGTGCTGCCTCCGACGGAGTGATCTGTGCGGCTATGCTGGCCGACGCGGCTGTCCGGACATAGGGGAAGACGATGCCCTCCACGCCCTACACGTATACAAGTCCGGGTAATCCCGCCAGGGAAGATGAGGGCTTGTTCGGTCCCGGCTCGGTGACCTGGCGTGTCATGTCCAGCCGGATCATGTGGGTGGCGATTGTCCGCGCGCTGTACCTGCAGGCGCTGCATCCGCGGGTGATACGCGGCACGTTGCAGAACGCCGCTACCATCGCCGAGCCGGTCGATGCCTGGGCCCGGCTGAGGCGGACCAGGACGTTCATCGAGGCGCGCACGTTCGGGACGACGGCTGAGGCCGAACGTGCCGGACGTCGGGTGCGCAAGATTCACCAGTCGCTCACTGGAACCGACCCCGACGGCACCCGGTACCGGGTGGACGAGCCTGAGTTGCTGCTGTGGGTGCATTGCGGCGAGGTCGCCTCGTGCGCCGACATAGCCCGGCGCAGCAGGCTGCCGTTCTCCGCCGCGGATCTCGATGCCTTCGTGGACGAGCAGCGCGCGAGCGCGGAGTTGGTCGGCGTCGACCGTGCGGCGGCGCCCGCCTCCATGGCCGAGCTGGCCGCCTACTACCAGAAGATGAGGCCCGGGCTGTATGCGTGCGACGAGGCGAAACAAGCGCTGCGGCTGACCATCCACCCTCCGGTGCCCGACGGCAACCGCGTGCTGAAACTGGGACTGCCGCCGGTAAGTGTCCTGGCGTTCGCGACCCTGCCGGGCTGGGCGCGGCACATGTACGGCAGGCCGGACGGCCCGCTCAGCGACATGGCGGCGACCGCCGGCCTGCGGGCCACGCGCCTGGCGTTTAGTCAGCAGCGGCTGTTCCTGGGCGCCTTGCGGGCAATACATCGCGCCGAAACGGCCAGCGAATCAGGCCGCCAAGCGCACCGCGCCAGCTGATCTGCGCGCAGCCACACGCGCCACCGACGCCTAATGAGTCGATGAGTCAATCGGGATCTCGGCCCCGGCCACCAACCGGTTGCGGTACCTGAGCAGAGCGAACAGGCGCTCCACGACCCAGAGCCGCCAGTCGGTACGCGGGGTGGACGCGTAGTGCTGGTTGCGACTGGCGCCCTGAATCGGTTGTTCTGCGCCGTTTTCCTCGGCAGGTGATGGGCGGAACGTTTGGCACGCATTGCCGCCTGGTGGCAGTGCCTGCTGGTCAGTGCGGGCGGGCGGGCTGGGCGTGGCGTGGCAGCAGCGGGATGGCTAGGCAGCTCAGCACGCCGATGGCGATGACCGTGGGCAGGCTGAGGGTCATGGCGTGCGCTGGGCCGCCTACGAGCGCGCCGAAGTAGATGGTGGTGATGACGGCCGCGCCGCTCGCGTTGGCCAGCTACTGGACCGAGCTGAGCGAGCCGCTGGCGCTGCCGGCCTCGGGCGGGTCAATGTCGCCGATGGCAATGTCGTAGATGGTGGAGAACGTGGCGCCCATGCCCAGGCCGATGAGGATCATGGCCGGTGCGAGCTCGGCCGCGCTGGCCGCCGTGCCCGAGTGCGCCACGATGGCTGCCAGCACGGCTACGCCGCCCACCGTCACCACGATGCCGGCCAGACTGAGCCGGCGGCCCAGCCTGGTGAGCAGGTTCCTGCAGGCCACCGACGCGATGACGATCCCGACGGCGGCCGGGGCGAACCCGGTCACGGCGGCCCGCTCCGGGCTGTAGCCGGCCCCCAGCTGCAGGAACAGCGAGACCGCGTAGAGCAGCCCGGCCACGGTGGCGAAGAAGACCAGGCCGAGATGAGCCCGGCGGTGAAGCCCCGGTTGTGCAGCAGCGACGGCTTGATCAGCGGCACCGCCGCGGTCCGCTGGCGCTGGGCGAAGGCGGCGAAGAAGATCACCCCGGCGGCCAGGGCGGCGATCGGCGCGGCAGGCCACCCGTCGGTGGACCCCTGGATCAGGCCGAACAGCAGGCCCAGCATGCACGCCGCGAGCAGCGCCGAGCCCAGGGCGTCGATGCTCACCGC
>JBAUAY010000755.1:0-7728 GCA_049676235.1 Streptosporangiaceae bacterium | reverse complement strand
ATCGTGGCCAGGCCGCTGCCCAGAGCCGACATCGTGCTGGCCGCCCACAGCTTCGCGAACCGCCCGCCCAAACGTTCTGCCACGTCCAGCGACGCTACCTGAGCCGCGCGGAAACCTGGGCGAATTACCGTCCGGCCTGCGGGATAGCGGCCGCCAGGGTGCCCAAAGCTAAGCTGGCTGCGGCGATCGGGCCCGGACCGTGCCGTCGGCCATGACGTCGCCGCCGTCGCAACACCACTGGACCTGGCCGCCCTCGAACTGCTCGTTGTACAGCGAGGCGTACAGGCCGCCCTGGCGGAGCAGGTCCCGGTGCGGGCCGGATTCCACCACGCGTCCGCCGTCGATGACGTTGATGATGTCGGCGTTGACGATGGTGGACAGGCGGTGGGCGATGGCGATCGTGGTCCGCGACCCCATCAGGGCATCCAGGGCCTTCTGGACCTCCCGCTCGCTGGCCGTGTCGAGGGCCGAGGTCGCCTCGTCCAGGATGAGGATGCGCGGGTCGTGCAGCAGGACCCGGGCGATGGCCAGGCGCTGCTTCTCCCCGCCGGACAGCCGGTAGCCGCGCTCGCCCACGAGCGTGTCGTAGCCATCGGGGAACTCCATGATCCGGTCGTGGATGTACGCCGCCCGGGCGGCTTCCTCTATCTCCTCCAGGGTGGCGGTGGGCTGGCCGTAACGGAGGTTGGCCAGGATGGTGTCGTGGAAGAGGTAGCTCTCCTGGGTCACGAAGCCGATGGCGGCGGCCAGCGAGGCTTCACGGATGCGGCGCACGTCGATCCCGTCGATCTCGATCGATCCGCCGGTGACGTCGTAGAGGCGCGGGATCAGGTAGCTGATCGTGGTCTTGCCCGCGCCGCTCGGCCCGACCAGGGCGACGAGATGGCCGGGTTCGGCGGCGAAGCTGACGCCCTTGAGGGCGTCGTCCTCGACTCCGGGGTAGCGGAAATAGACGTCCCTGAGCGCCACCCGGCCGCCGGCCGCGGTGACCGGAAGATCGGTGGCGTCGGGCGAGTCGACGATGTCGGGCATTACGTCGAGGTACTCGAAGATCCGGTCGAACAGGGCCAGCGACGAGCGCAGCTCGACCGAGACCTGCAGCAGCTGCCCGATCGGGAAGTACAGGCGGGTCTGGAGCGTGGTGAAGGCCACGATGGTGCCGGCCGAGATGGCGGTGCCGTGCGCCAGCAGCAGGCCGGAGATGAGGTAGATCGCCGCCGGAGTGATCGACAGGAACGACTGCACCACGGCGTAGAAACCCTGGCCGATCATCTGCTGGCGGAGCTCGAGGTCGGCTAGGCGCTGGTTCTCGTCCCGGTAGCGGGTAACGTCACGCAGCTGGCTGCCGAACACCTTGGCCAGCAGCACCCCGGACACGGACAGGGTTTCCTCGCTGATGGCGCTCATGGCCGCCAGCGACTCCTGTGTCGCGGTCGACACCTTGCGGCGCCGTTCGCCGACCATTTTGGTCAGCCAGAAGAACGCCGGGACGGTGATGACCGCCACGATGGTCAGCTGCCAGCTGATGATGATCATGGCCACGATGCTGGAGACGAAGGTGACGACGTTGGCCAGGATGCTTGAGGCGGTGGTGGTGACGACCGACTGGATACCGCCCACGTCGTTGGCCAGCCGGGACTGGATCTCGCCGGTCTTGGTGCCGGTGAAGAAGGCCAGCGACAGGGTCTGCAGGTGCGAGTAGAGCCGGTCGCGCAGGTCTCGCATGACCTGCTGCCCGACCTTGGTCGTCTCAAAGGTCTGCAAGATCCCGATGGCGCCGTTGACGATCGGGACCGCGGCCATGATGGCCACCAGGATGTAGAGCAGGTCGAGCTTGGGGCCGCCTTTGACGAACAGGGCCTTGTTGAACACCGCCTGGATCAGCAGCGGGTTGACGATGCCGATCGTCGAGGTCAGCACGATCAACCCGACGACCATCGCCACCCGGGCTCGGTAGGGGCGGAACAACGGCACCACCCGCCGCGTAGTGTTCCGTCCCGTATGGGCAGGCGCGTCCGGCACGATAGGACCTCCTCCGGCTGAGGTACGCCTCTATTCTGAAGGCATCGCCGAAGAACCACCCGAGCTGCCGGCACGATGGAACATTCAGCCGGCTACCGCCGGCACGATGGAACATCGAGCCGGCCGGACCTGACCGGCTGCGTCGCTTCAGGTGCCGGCGGTCACGGTGTCACGACGCGGCCTTTGCCGACCACCGTGACGCCGCCGCTGGACACGACGAACCCGCGGGCCCGGTCGTGCTTCTTGTCCACCCCGACCGTGGCGCCCTCCATGACCACCACGTTCTTGTCCAGGATCGCGTTCTCCACGACCGCATGACGGCTGACGCGCGAATTGTGCAGGATCACGGACCGCTCGACCCTAGCCCAGCTGTCCACCCGAACCCCCGGCGACAGCACCGAGTTCCGCACCAGCCCGCCAGAGACGATGACCCCGTTGCTGACCACGCTGTTAACAGCCCGTCCTACCCGGTCGCCCTCGTCATGAACGAACTTGGCCGGCGGCTGCGGTGGCACGTAGGTCAGGATCGGCCACTGGTCGTTGTAGAGGTTGAACACCGGATGCACCGCGCACAGGTCCATATGCGCGTCGAAATAGGAGTCCAGCGTCCCCACTTCCCGCCAGTAGCCCAGGTCGCGCCCGTCGGCGCCGGGCACCTTGTTCTGCAGGAAGTCGTAGACGTGCGCGACGCCGTCCCCGGCCAGCCGCGGGATGATGTCGCCGCCGATGCTGTGCTGGCTGCCGACGTCGGCGGCGTCCCAGCGCAGCGCCTCCACCAGCACGTCGCGGTCGAACACGTAGTTGCCCGTGGACGCGAACGCCTCGTCCGGTGAGCCACGAAGAGAAGGCGGGTCAGCGGGCTTTTCCAGGAACGCCTCGATGGTGCGGCCATCCGCCGCGGTCTGCACGACGCCGAAGTCCGTCGCGGCTGTCTTCGGAACGGGGATCGCGGCGACCGTGACCCCCGCGCCCGAGGCCGTGTGCGCCTCGATCATCTGCGCCGGGTCCATCCGGTATACGTGATCGGCCCCGAGGACCACCACAAGGTCAGGCCGGTCATCGTAGATGAGGTTCAGCGACTGGTAGATCGCATCCGCCGAGCCGGTCTGCCAGTGCGGGCCGCGCCGCTGCTGGGCCGGCACCGGCGTCACGTAGTTGCCCAGCAGGCTGTTCAGCCGCCAGGCGGTGCTGATGTGCCGGTCCAGGCTGTGGCTCTTGTATTGGGTCAGCACGCAGATCCGGAAGATACCCGCGTTGGCCAGGTTGGACAGCGCGAAATCCACCAGCCGGTAGAGGCCGCCGAACGGCACCGCTGATTTGGCCCGGTCCTCAGTCAACGGCGCCAGCCGCTTACCCGCGGCGCCCGCCAGGACGATGCCGAGGACCCGCTGACTGCCCATCAGCGCTCACCTTAGCCCGAGGCACCCGGGGGCGCCTCACCCTAGGCGGGCGATCAACTCCTGATGCAATTCCCACAGCCGGCCCGGCAGTTGCTCGCCGAAGCCACGGAAGAACTCGGGGATCTGCTCCGCCTCCCTCTTCCAGGCCTCGGTGTCCACCGTGAGCAGCAGATTCAGGTCAGCCGAGCTGATGTCGAGGTCGTCGAGATCCAGCGAGCCCGGCGCGGGCAGGTTCCCGATGGGGGTCGAAACCGCGACGGCGTCACCGGACAGCCGCTGGATGATCCACTTCAGCACCCGGATGTTCTCGCCGAAGCCGGGCCAGACGAACTTGCCGTGAGCGTCCTTGCGGAACCAGTTGACGTAGAACAGGCGCGGCAGCTTGGCTGGGTCGGCGGCGGTCTGGCCAACTTTCAGCCAGTACCCGAAGTAGTCGCCCATGTTGTAGCCGCAGAACGGCAGCATCGCGAACGGGTCGTGCCGCAGCTCGCCGACCTTGCCCTCAGCCGCGGCGGTCGTCTCCGACGCGACGTTGGCCCCGAGGAACACTCCGTGATCCCAGTCGAAGGACTCGATCACCAGCGGCACAGTGCTGGCGCGCCTGCCGCCGAACAAGATCGCCGAGATCGGCACGCCCGCGGGGTCGTCCCACTCCGGCGCGATGATGGGGCACTGGTCGGCGGGGGTGGTGAACCGGGCGTTGGGGTGAGCGGCGGGTTCGGGGGAGTCCGGGGTCCAGTCCCGGCCCTTCCAGTCGGTCAGGTGCGCAGGCGGCTCGTCGGTCAGGCCCTCCCACCACACGTCGCCGTCGTCGGTCAGCGCGACGTTGGTGAAGATGCTGTTGGCCGTCATGGCCGCGACGGCGTTGGCGTTGGTCTTGTTTCCCGTGCCCGGGGCGACGCCGAAGAAGCCGGCTTCCGGGTTGATCGCGTACAGCCTGCCGTCTGCGCCGAACCGCATCCAGGCGATGTCATCACCGATGGTCTCGACCGTCCAGCCGGCGATGGTGGGCTGCAGCATGGCCAGGTTGGTCTTGCCGCACGCGGACGGGAAGGCCGCCGCGATGTACCTCGCCTCCCCCGCCGGGGGAGTGATCTTGACGATGAGCATGTGCTCGGCCAGCCAGCCCTCATCCCGGGCCATGACCGAGGCGATCCGCAGCGCGTAGCACTTCTTGCCGAGCAGCGCGTTCCCGCCGTACCCGGAGCCGTAGGACCAGATCTCCCTGGTCTCGGGGAAGTGAGAGATGTACTTGACCTGATTGCAGGGCCACGGCACGTCCGCCTGACCGGGCTCAAGCGGGGCGCCGACGGAGTGGACGGCCCGGACGAACGACCCGGTCTCCTCGATCGAGCGCAGGGCCGGCCTGCCCATCCTGGTCATGATCCGCATCGAGACCGCCACGTACGGCGAGTCGGTGATCTCGACTCCGAGCCGGGAGATGCTGCCGCCGAGCGGTCCCATGCAGAACGGGATCACGTACATGGTGCGGCCGCGCATGGACCCGTCGAAGATCTCCGCGAAGGTATGGCGCATCTCGTCCGGCGCGATCCAGTTGTTGGTCGGGCCCGCGTCCTGCTCGCGCTCGGAGCAGATGAACGTGCGGTCCTCGACGCGGGCCACGTCGCCGGGGTCCGAGGCGCAGTAGAAGCTGTTCGGCCGCAGCTCTGGGTTCAGCCGCGTGAAGGTCCCGCCCTCGACGAGCAGGCTGGTCAGCCGGTCCCATTCGGCCTGCGAGCCGTCGCACCAGACGACGTCGTCGGGCTTGGTCAGCTCGGTGATCTCGCGGACCCACTTGGCCAGCTCAGGAAGGCTTGTCTCGTCGTCGGTACGGTCTGCGTCAAACATGGCTATCACTCCTGCCCAGGACTAACGTGCGCGGCACGCCCACGGTCAAGATTGGCCCGAACGACTCCGGCTCATGTTATATAGTCCACTCTCGCCCGATCTGCCTGCGCCATCAGCAGGCCCAAAGGTCCCCGTAACCGTGTGATCTGAGTCGCAGTGCCTTCGGGTGATCGCACCAGGGTTCGCCTTTCGGGCAGGCGGTTCGCGGGTGCGGCCAGCATGCCAGCGGGCTCAGCCTCTGTCATCGCCCATCAGAGGGTGACCTCGGGTGTGACGCGATAGCAAGCGATGATGCTGCGCCCTACAATCAGCGTGGACAGGCCTGCGGCGGCCATCGCCTAAGAGGGCCGGAACTGCGGAGACGTTTCGTGGCAGAGAGCGCGGCCGCCGGCCGAGGCGGCTCACAGAGCGCACGGTTTGCGATGACGAAATTCCGGCCGCCGACGCCGCCTAAGACGCTGGTCACCAGGTCGATGCTGCAGGACCGGCTGATGGCCGGTGCTGGCCGGCGGCTGACCGTGGTGGTGGGGTCGGCGGGAGCGGGCAAGAGCGTGCTGCTGTCGAGCTGGGCCACAGCCCGGTCACCGGGCGTCACTTCATGGTTGTCGTGCGACGAGGCAGACGCTAACCCGGTACGCTTCTGGGCTGGTTTCATCGAGGCCCCGAGGGCCATGGTGCCGGACTTCGGTGCCGATGCCGCCGACCTGCTCGCGATGGACGCCGTCATGTCGGCCGATGTCACCGCGTCGATCGCGAACGACGCCGCGAAGCTGCCCGCAGGGTCGGCGGTCGTGGTGGACGACTTCCACTACGCGGCGCGCGAGGTCTCTGCCAACATGAGCGATCTGGTGGAGCGGTGGCCCGCCGAGACCGCCCAGCTCGTGCTGTCGAGCCGCGTCGATCCTGCGCTGCGGCTGCACCGGCTGCGGTTGTCGGGTGAGCTGTGTGAGCTTCGTGACCGTGACCTGTATTTCTCGATGGCCGAGAGCGGTGATCTGCTCGCGAAGTTCGGTGTTGAGGTGGCCGGTGCTGACCTGGCGGTTCTTTATCAGCGCAGCGAGGGGTGGGCGGCGGCGCTGCAGATGGCGGCGCTGTCGCTTCGCGGCGCCAGGGACCCGGTGCGGGCCGCGCGCGCGCTGCAGGTGCACAGCTACGCGATCGCTGAGTATTTCGTCGCCGAGGTTCTCGATCAGCAGCCGCCGGAGGTTGCCCGGTTCATGCTCGATACGTCGGTCCTCGGCGAGCTGACCGCGGACGCGTGCGCGGCGGTCACCGGGAGGCAGGACGCGGCACTGCTATTGCGCACCGTCGACGCGGCCAATTTGTTCCTGGTGGCGCTGGATGATGAACGGACCAGCTTCCGGTATCACCATCTGGTGCGCCAGGTGCTGCGCGCCGAGCTGCGGGCCAGGGATCGGACCCGCCAGCAGGCGCTGGAGCTGCGGGCGGCGGAATGGTGCCAGGCCACCGGTGACAGCCGGCGGGCGAGCCGCCACTTCCTGGCGGCCCGCCAGGCCGGCCGTGCCCTCGCGCTGCTGGAGGACCGGGTGGTGACCGAGTTCCTGCGCGACCCCGCGCAGCCGCCGCCTCTGGACCTGAGCATGGTCGACCCCGCGTTGCTGATGGATGCTCCCGACCGGCTGCTGGCGCTGGCCGCTGACCTGCTGGTGTCGGGCGACACGGCCCGTGGCGGCGAGTACGTTGACCTGCTGGAGCGCGCCCAGCCGCCGATCGAGCCCGAGTCACGGCTGGCGGCCCGGTTGGCGGCGCTGCGGTCCGTGCGCTATGGGCTGATCGGGCAGATGGACGAGGCGGTGGACGCGGCCCTGGCCGCGCGGGCCATCCAGGAGCGGACATCGCTCAGCGATGAGTGGATTACCGCGGCCGTTCCGATGATCCTGCTGCGTGCCTATACGTGCCAGGAAGAGTACGAGGCGGTGGAGCGCGAGGCAGCCGAGGCCCTGGCCGACCCGGCCCTCGCCGAGCCGGTCAAGCTGGTGCAGGTGCGCGGAGCCCAGGCGCTGGCCTGGTTCGAATCCGGTCACCTTGCTCTGGCCGCGGACGCGGCCGGGACCGCTGAGGCTCAGGCGCGGCGGCTGGGATTCGGCCAGCACTTTTTCGCCATGGATCACCTGCGGGCGCTGGCCGGTCTCGCGCTCGAGCGGCGCGACCTCGACCGCGCGGAGCAGCTCACCGAGCAAGCGATATCGATCTCAGAGCGCAGGCGGCCCTTCCTTGAATTCCAGGCGCTGCTGGACCGGGCCCGGATCTGGGCCTGCCGCGGGCAGGTCCGCGACGCGCTCGCGACCATCGGGCCGGCCCGCCTGGTCCTGGCCGGGACGGGCTCGGTGCTGCTGGCGCGGGCCGATGAGCTCGAGGCGCTGCTGCGCCTGTCGCTCGGCGATCTGCGCTCCCCGGTTGAGCTGGCCGACGGGCTGCCCGCCGTCCCGCGCGCCCG
>JBAUAY010000754.1:0-18077 GCA_049676235.1 Streptosporangiaceae bacterium | reverse complement strand
CCGCATCCCGGCCGGGACGTCGTCCGCCATGTGGTGGTGCCCGCGGATGAGGAATACGTGGTCCTGACCGAGTTCCCGCCAGGCCCGCTCCAGGTCCAGGCGCATGTCGAACCGATACCTGCGGCCGTTCGCGTACACCTGGTTGTCCCGCCAGGTCGGCGCGTAGAGCACGACTCGCTTCCCGTCCGGCAGCTCGAGCCGGGCCCGTACCCGCGCGGCGACTTCCGCGGTGTCGTCCCGGCTCAGCAGGTCGTTGCGCGGGTACCCGTACTCGCAGATCTCCCCGTCGTACCTGAACGCGCGGCGCATGATCGGCGTGCTGAACGGGTTCGGCGAGAGCAGCAGGTCCCACTGCGCGATGTCTTTGGCCAGGTGATCGAAATACGCCGTCCCGCTGATGAACTGCGGGTTGGAGATGTCGAACCCGATCCGCTTCAGCGGGGTGCCGTGCCAGGTCTGCAGGTAGACCTGGCCGTCCCGCTTACCGAACGGCGCCTGCATGTCGTCGTTGGAAATCAGGTACTTCGACCGGGCCAGCGCCTCGTAGTACTCCTGGGTGCCGCGCAGCACCCCGATGCCGCCCTCGGGTACCGGCACCGACCAGTCCGTGACGGCCCATAGGTGCTCGCGGTCATCGCCCCGGCGGCGCAGTTCCTCCGCGATGCCGAGCGGATTGTCCGCGCACTGCTTGCCCTTCCAGCTGACGAAGAAGACCGAGTCGCGCACCGGGGTGCGGAGCATCAACGGGTAGTACCCGCGCCGCAGCGCCCGCTGGGCGAAGTTGCCCTGCTCGACGCGGCGCAGTCGCGGCTCGGCGGTGATCAGCGGATCGTCATGCCCGGCGATCATCAGCCGGTACCACTTGCGCCCGGCCGGAACCCGCTGGGCGGCAACGTCGTCCAGCCGGTCGTGGTCGTACTTGAGCTCGGCCAGCGCCTCGGAACCGGCGCCCGCGGGGCGGACGTACAGGTTCCATTCGCCGTCCCGCAGCGGGATGGCCGAGCCGAAGAACGGCATCGCGTCCAGGTCCGCCTCGATGCTGAAGCGCTCGCCGTCCACCCGGAAGCCGACGACATGGGAATCGGCGGACCCGATCCGGCGCAGCACCGTTTCGTACCGGTCGCTGGCGCCGGGGAGGCCGGCGCCCAGGAAGCTGCCGCGGAGCACCAGGCGCCCGTCGGGCTGCCACTCGTGCTCGTCGATCACCGGCCGCGGAGAACGCTCAGATAGCACAAGGTCACCGTAGCGGCTCTGGCCGGCCACGGCCTCACGGCCGCCGAACAGGTGCCTACTCTCCGGCCTGTCTTCCGGCCACGCCACCCTGACCCGCGGGCGGCCGGCCAGCTTGATGTAGACATCCCAGGCCATCCCGTCATCGCCGGCCACCTGGCCGACGCGGTCCACCACGTCCGTCGCGGCGGCCAGGTCGCTCAGCGGTACGATCGCGCGAAGCCTGGGCGGCCCCCCAGCCGTGGACGTCACCGCGGTAGCCGGGAACGACCGGATCGCCGCCCCCCGGTTGCGCACCAGCATCAGCTCGGCCTGGTCCCGAGAACCCCGAGAACCCCGGGCAGCTCCAGAACCGGCGTCGGCCGGTCCCGGGAGCATCTCGACTTCGATCTCCGCGGCCCTTGGGTCCGCGTCGTGCCAGGTCAGAGTCGCGACGACCGCGCCTAGCCGCCACCGGGCCACGTTCAGGCCGAGACCGGCCCACCGGGCGCCGAACCGCAGGCCGGGTGCGACCTGGCGGGGTTGCGGCCGCTCGGCGGGGCCGGGCACCGGAGTGTGGACCCGGGCCGGGCGCCACACGCCATGGCCGCGGACGAACATGTAGCACTGCCACTCCCCGGTCCCGCGGAACCACCGCGGACTGACCGCGAACCGGAAGCCCGACCAGTCGTAGTTGTACCGGTCCTGCTCGGACAGCGCCGTCGCCTCCGGATGCAGGAACGAGCGGGCGGGCAGCACGACCGGGAGCCGCCGGATTCCGGGTCCAGGCGGCCGCAGGATCACGATCTTGGACGTGTTCCTGCGGCGCGGGATATCGATGGATGGGACGTTGGCCCGGCCCGTCACGACCAGCCGGTCGCTCTGCCCCCGTTTGCCGCGGGCCCAGCCGATGTCGTCCACCTGCATGTACGGGTCCAGGTCGCGCCAGTGCGGCCGGAACACGCGGGCCGGGACTGGAACCGGGGAACCGGTCCGGAACGGCAGGTCGGCCCGCAGCCTGCCCCAGCCCCGGACCATGGGCACCTGCCGCACCGGCTGCTCCATGAGCCAGGCGGCCAGCTCGGCGAGTTGCGGCATCGCCCGGATGCGCACCAGGTGATAGGCCAGCTTGTGCGGCGCGGGCAGGCTGCGCAGCACCCGGCGGCCGACGTGGTCCAGGTAGCCGTTCACCAGGTCCGCGAACTCGGCCCGGTAGGCCTCGGTCACCTTGTGCAGGTCCTGGACATAGAGCCACAGGTCGTTCTTGAGGGCCTTACGCTGGTGCGCCCGGAGCAGGCGGCCGGTGGAGTGCGCGGCGATGAACTCGTCGATATCGGCCAGCGCCGTCATCCGATCACGCAGGTTGGCGATGCTGGTCCGGCTCTGCGTGATCGACAGCCGGCCCTGGGCGCGCTCGCGCCAGTAATAGACGATGTCGGGGATCACGTCCACGGCCCGGGCCAGCACATGGGCCTTGGTCATGAGCCGGATGTCTTCCCAGACCACGCCTTCGGGATAGGACAGCTGGTGCTGATCCCAGAAGCTGCGCCTGAACAGCTTGTTCCAGACCGACACGTCGTAAAGCAGCCGCGGCGTCCTGGTGATGTGCGTGCCGGTCTGCCTGCCCTTGAGCGCCAGCGAATGCAGCGCCGACGGATTGATCCCCTTCGGGCCGACGCGGAACACCGCGCCGCTGACGAAGTCCGAACCCGACTGCTCGAGCGCGTGCAGCAGCAGCTCGTACGCGTTGGCGGGCAGCACGTCGTCGCCGTCGACGAAGGCCAGGAACTCTCCGCTGGCGCGCTCGACGCCGCGGTTGCGCGCGCCGCCCGGGCCCCCGTGGGCCGGCTTCAGCAGCGTGAACCGAGGATCGGCGGCCGCCTTGGCCCGGGCGATCTGCGCGCTGTGGTCGGTGGAACCGTCGTCGACCATGACCACTTCCAGGTCGGCGAACGACTGGGCGGCGATCGAGTCCAGGCAATCGCCGAGGTCGTCTTCATTGTTGAAGAACGCCACGACGACGCTGATCCTGGGAGTGGGCACAGGCTCGTTCCTTGGGTTCATCATCCGGCGGCCGGGGTCTCCCAGCCGAGCGCCACCGGGTCGTAAACGCGCTCCACGTAGATCTGGTGCCACAGCGAGAATACGACCAGCAGCCACACCTGCCTCCAGGTCACCTCGGGATCGCCGGCCCGGAAGCGGCGCAGGATGTCGAGCGCGGCGCCCTTGTTCAGCCACTGACCGGTCTGCGCCGTGCGGACCACCTGCTCCGCGAAACCATACATGCCGCCGCGGAGCCAGTAGTCGAGCGGCACAGGGAAGCCTAGTTTGGCGCGTTCGGCGGCGGCCTGGGGCAGCAGCTCGCCGATGGCCTCGCGGAGCGCGAACTTGGTAGTGCCCGCGGCGGTCTTCTCCACCCGGGCCAGGCGCGCGGCCACCGCGAGCACCTCGCGGTCGAGGAACGGGGTGCGCAGTTCCAGGCCGTGGGCCATGGCCATCCGGTCGGCCTTGACCAGGATGTCGCCCGGCAGCCAGGTGTTGACGTCCACCAGCTGCATGGTGGCGACATCGTCCAGCCCGGCCTCGGCCGCCTGCCGGTACACCGGATCGGTCACGTCGAACTCGCTGCCGCTGCCGCTGCCGCTGCCCGGCCCGGCCAGCAGGCCCGCCTCGTCGCCGGTATAGACGTAGGCGTTGCCGATGTACCGCCGTCGCAACGGCGTCGAGGTCCGGTTGAGCAGGCCCTTACCCCGGCGGCCGGACGGCAGCTCGGAGGCGACCCGGCCGATCGTCGCGCGTCCCCAACCGGGCAGGGCCCGCCCGGCCCGGACCACGCCCGGCTGGTAGTAGACGCCGTATCCGCCGAACAGCTCGTCGGCACCCTCGCCGGACAGAACCACCTTGACGTGCTTGCGCGCCTCACGGGCCGCGAACCACAGCGGGACGGCGGCCGCGTCCGCCATCGGGTCGTCCAGGTGCCAGATGATCCTGGGCAGGCAGGCGAGGAACTCCTCCGGGCTGATCACGTAGGGGACGGACTTCACGCCGAGCGCGGTCGCCGTGGCCATGGCGTCGTCGATCTCGCTGTAGCCCTCGCGTTCGAATCCGACCGTGAAGGTCAGCAGGCCGGGAGAGGACTCGGCCGCGAGCGCGCAGAGGGTGGCCGAGTCCACGCCGCCGGACAGGAACGCGCCGACTGGCACGTCGCTGCGCAGGTGAACGGCGACCGAGTCGCGCATAGCGGCCAGGATCTTGTCCGGCGAGCTTGACGACGGGGACCTGGCCGGCTTGAGCTCGGGACGCCAGTACCTGAACACGTCGACCCGGCCGCCCGGCCGGGCGATCAGCACGTGCCCGGGCGGCAGCGACCGCGCGGGCGGTACCAGGGTGGCCGGCGCGGGCACGTACTGGAACGACAGGTACCTGCGCAGTGCGTCCGGGTCGATCGCGGTCACCTCGCCGGAATCGGCCAGCGCCTTACGCTCGGAGGCGAACCTGAGCTGGGGCCCGGACCTGGGCTGGTGGCCGCCCGCGGTCAGCGCGTAGAAGAACGGCTTGATGCCGAACGGGTCGCGCGCACAGAATAGCTCCCGGGTGCGCCGATCCCAGATGGCGAACGCATACATCCCCCTGAGCTCGCGGACGACATCCCGGCCGAGCCAGGCGTACATTTCCAGCAGCACCTCGGCCGCCGACCTGCTGCGCAGCCGAACGCCGCGGGCGAGCAGACGCTGGGCCAGCTCGACGTAGTTGTAGATCTCGCCGTCGAAGACCATCACGAAGCGGCCGTCCGCCGACTGCATCGGCTGCCGGCCTGCGACCGAGGTGTCGATGATGGCCAGCCGCCGGAAGCCCAGAGCCAGGTCGTGATCGGCGAAGAAACCCTCGTCGTCGGGCCCGCGATGGGCGATGCGCATGGCGGCACGGCCGACCCACTCGGTGTCGGGCCCGGCCCCGTCTGCCAGGGCCAGGCAGCCGGTAATTCCGCACATGAGTGCCGCCAAAACGATCGGGGTACCTGAATCCGCGCCCCGACCAGCCTACTTGGGCTGGAAATGAGTCGCGCCCAACCGCATCCGCGCTGATCAGCATCCTTGTTCGGGACATCTTTCACAGCCTGCTCATCCTCCTCAGGGCTTCATTGGTCAACGTTGGCCGTCATCGGTCATCACCGGTTGCCGCACGGCCCCAGGACGGCCCAGGCCGCCTCGTCAGCTGCCGCGGGAAGCGCCAGCATCTTGAGCGGCTCGGATAGCTCGTAGGTACCTCTCGGTACGGCCTTGGGCGTGGTACGGCCTGGGGCAGACGGCCGACATCTCCCAGGCGAACCTCAAGTCGCTTCGTCCGGCGACTCGAGCGGGCTGCTGACCTCGGCCAGAATCCGCTGGCTCATGGCCAGGATGGTCCCGAAGGTCAGCCATTGAGCCGGATCGTCTCGCCAGCGCCGCTGGGCCCGGGCCACCGCCTGGCCGGACGTCCCGCCCGCAACGCGAATCGCATCGGAGAGTCGCTGCCGGTCGGCTGACTCGCCGGGAGACGCGACCCATACCGCGTAGGCCTCAATTGCTGAAGCTGTGGAAACCAGCATCGCGCCGACGGCAGGCATCGGACGGGCAGCTGGCGCACCGTCCACTAGGGCTCGGGTGATCGACCGCGACTGGATGGCAATTCTGTCTCCAACTCGCAACGCCTCGTCCGCTCGCTCGAGCACCAGGCGTTGCCGGCGGGCCCGTGCGTTCCAGCGTGCGGTGAGCTGATGCCCCTCGTGGTCCCGCCTCGCCCTGGCGGTAGCCTCGAACAGTCCGAGTGCCTCCTTTCGCCAGGCCTCGGCCTGTTCGAGGGTCCATGCCGAGCCGATGGCCGAACCGATCTCCCTGAGGATGTCGCGACACCGACGCAGCGGTGTCAGGGCATCGCAGACCACGCGCTCCGGCGCGGGCGCCGAAGGACTCACGAGCACGGCCAGGACGGCGATGGCGGAGCCGATCAACGTATCCACCACGCGTCTGCCCCCGTAGTCCGGGGTGGCGCTGCCCACCGCGAAGACAAGGAGGGCGCTGACGGGGACCTGCACCACGCCTTGGGGGCCGAGACGCAGGCTCCAGCCCAGGAGGAGGCCCGCGAAGACGATGATGCCGATGCTCCAGCCGCTCGGGGTGAGGAAATGGCTGACCGCCAAGGCTGCGGCCACCCCCAGCACCACCCCGGCGACCCGCTGGAAGGCCCTCGAGAGCGAGTCGTAAACGGTCGGCTGGACGATCAGGATCACGGCCAACGGCGCGACGTAGGGCCGGCTGTGCGGATCGACCAGCAGCGCGACCGCCCAGGCAATCCCGGCGGCGACCGCCGCTTTCGTCGCCAGGAGGATCTGGGTGCGGCTGACGCGCTCCGGCAGGAACATGTTGGACCTGAAGGACGGCTGGACGGTGCGCCAGCGGCGTCTGACCTCTTGCTGAGCCCGCCGGACCATCGTCATATCTGACCTCCCATCGGGCGGGCATCGCTGTTGAAGACAATGTGCACTGCGCCAGTTGCAGTGCGCCAGTCCAACTGGGCGCAGGCTTTCCACTCAGTCAGGCGCCGGTCAGCGTCGGTTCCTGGTCAGCCAGCATGGTCCACAGCGCGCGGGCGGCGGGGTTCGATGGTCCCGGAGCAAGCGCCTCGGCGCGGACCGTCCAGTCCCAACGTCGGCCACTGATCGCGATCTCACGCAGTCGCTCGCCCCTCGGCGCCGCAATGGCTTCGGGGAAGACCGCGACGCCGAGGCCGATCTCGACCAGGTCGAGAAGCATCCGGGTGTCGTTCACCTCGAAGGCATAGCGCGGTTCCACCCCACTGCTGCGAAGGAGCCAATCGACCTGTATGTGCTGCGGCGATACCGAGCGGTCCCCCGGCGGGCCAGGTTTACGCGTTGGCAGAGCTCAGACCCGCTTGTCGTTGAGGCGCGGTCGTTGCCTGTCAGCGATCGGTGTCAGATCGCGATCGGATCGCCGGGGTCAAGACCGTGCCGTCCGTCGTGCCGGTGCGTAAGCGTCATCCGGGGCGAGGCTTCCGACAGCTTGTGCGAAGGCGGGCAGATCGAGGCATGCCAGGTGCTTCATGACGTTTCTTCGGACGCTAGCCAGGGCGTGCGGGTAGGCCTGTTCCAGGCGGCGCAACCCGGCCTCGGTTAGCTGCGCCACCCGTCCGCGCCCGTCGTCGGCGAACGGTTCGCGGCTGACCAGTCCCTGCCGAACCAGCCGTTCGATCAGGCGCGACAGGCCACTGCGGGACAGGTCCGTGAGCGTCGCCAGCTCGTTCATGCGCATCGCCCGGCCCGGCGCCTCGGACAGCTCCACCAGCGCGATGTATTCGGCCAGGTTGAGGCCGGCGCCTTCGATCAGATCCGCGTCGAGCACCCGGGGCACGACGATGACGGCGCGGGCCAGCGCGCGCCAGGCCGCGTCCTCGTCGGGGTCCAGCGGGAGAGTCGGATCGGCCGGATCGTGTCGGCTGGTTCCCTGGGTCACGTTCTCCAAGATAGATGCTTGACGCCGCAACTTCCAGGGAATAATGTTGATTGCGCGATCAACTATATCGCCGCCTTACCGGCGAGCGCGAGCGCCGGACCGTCCCCAGGTAAGGGTAAGGAGTCCCGACATGTCCGATCAGGCCCAGCTCGAGGCGAACAAGAGGCTCGCCCGCGAGTACATCCAGCGCGTCTTCAACGAGCACCGCCCCGACCTGTCCGGCGAGTACGTCACCGACGACGTCGTCTGGCACGGCGGCATCCTCGGCGACATCACCGGAGCCGGGAATGTGAGCGGCCTGCTCAGCGCCTTCATCGGCGCGCTGCCCGACCTGTACGCAGCCGAGCAGGACGTCGCCGCCGAGAACGACCTCGTCATGGTCCGTCTCGTCGTCAAGGCCACGCAGAGCGGCGACCTGCTCGGCGTCCCGGCCAGCGGCACCGCGATCCAGTGGAATGCCGTCGATATCTACCGCATCCGCGACGGCCGGATCAGCGAAGAGTGGGCCGCGGACGACATCGCCGCGATCATGAACCAGCTCGGCGCGTTCAGCCCGCCGTGGCTCGGCTGAGCTATCACCTTCTCCTCGTGACCGGGCTCGTAATCGGCGGCCTTCGGGTCATACGGTAGCGAGGAGCGCCGGGAGGGGTGCAGTTAGTGGGGAATGACGGCGGCGGGCCCGGTTCGGTGCGGCTGGCTTCGGCTGCCGGCCGCTGGGTGCTGGCGGTGGCGGTGCTGGGTGAGGCGATGGTGCTGCTGGAGGCGACCGTCGTCAACGTGGCGTTGCCGTCGATCGGCCGTGATCTGCACGCGGACGCCGCGGGGCTGCAGTGGACGTTGAACGGTTACGTACTCACGCTCGCGGCGCTTGTCCTGGCCGCCGGTTCGCTCAGCGACATCTATGGCCGACGCCGCGTGTTCACCTTGGGGACGGCGGTCTTCGTAGCCGCCTCCGCGCTGTGCGCGGCGGCCCCGACGATTCAGCTGCTTATTGCCGCCCGGTTCGTTCAAGGGGTTGGCGGGGCTCTACTCACTCCGGGCAGCCTTGCCATGATCGACGCGCTCTTTCATCCCGATGACCGCCTCCGGGCGATCGGCGCGTGGGCGGCCCTGACGGCGGTGGCGGCCGCGGTCGGCCCTCCCGTCGGCGGCTACCTGACCGACGCGGTGTCATGGCGCGCGGTTTTCCTGATCAACCTGCCGCTGGGGGTGTTGGTCATCATCGCCGCAATTCTCCGGGTGCCAGAGACCCGTGATCCTACGCGTGCGGGTGGCCTGGATCTGCGTGGTGCCGCGCTCGCCATGCTGGCCATCGCAGGTGCGTGCTTCGCGCTCATCCAGGCCGGCGGGGGCCTGACACCAGCGGTGATTACCGCCGCGGCGGTCAGCCTGGCCGCGGCCGGCACCTTTGCCGCCGTTGAGCCGCGCAGCGGCCACCCGATGCTTCCGCTGGAGTTGTTCCGCTCCCGCCAGTTCGCCAGCGCCACCGTGCTTGCGCTGGTGGCCTACGCGGCGCTCGGCGGCGTGATCTTCCTCTTCGTCGCATTCCTGCAGATCACACTCGGCTACACGGCACTTCAAGCGGGTGCCGCCACACTGCCAATCACCGCGCTGATGCTGATCCTGTCTCGTCCATCAGGAGCGATCGCACAGCGCATCGGCCCCCGGATCCCGCTGGCGATCGGGGCTGTCCTGACCGGCGCGGGCCTGCTGCTGATGGCACAGATCCACGTCGGCGACGCGTACCTAACTGGCGTGTTGCCCTCGCTGGTGGTGTTCGGGGTCGGTCTCGCCGCGCTGATCACTCCTATCACCGCCACGGTGCTGGCGAGCGTCGGTTCACGGCACTCCGGGATAGCGTCCGCCGTCAACAACGCTTTTTCGCGCCTCGGCCAGATGATCGCGGTGGCGGCTCTCCCCCTCGCCGCGGGACTTTCCGGCGCCGCCTTCGAAAACCCGGCCCGAATGGCAGCTGGCTTCCCGGTCGCGATGACCATCGCCGCCGGAATGTCTTTCGCGGCCGCGCTGCTTGCCTGGACCACGATCCGCGATGACGCGCTGAACCGGCCGGATGCGGACGCTGAGCCAGTAGCGGAGGATCTCCCGCCGTCCCTCCAACGACACTGCGCGGTGGCCGGGACCCCGCTGGCCGCGTCGCCCAACCCGGGGCCCAGTTCCCGCCCGCCGACGGCCAAGGAGTCTTGACTACTCCCCATCCTGAAGCTGAAGGACGGGGATTCCAGCCGTCACCGGCTGGGGTTCCTGTTTCACGGCCGGCTGCACCCGGGGGTCCCGGGATGTCTTACGCCAGTTCCGCAGGCCGTCACCGCTTGACCAGCGGCCAGGATGTTCGTCGCGGCGTTGAGGTCCCGGTCGTGCCGGGTTCCGCAGGACGGGCACGTCCACTGCCGGGTGCCCAGGCTCAGCTCCGCGAGCCGGTGCCCGCACGCCGAGCAGGTCTTGGACGACGGGTACCACCGGTCCATCACGACCAGGTTCCGGCGCGCTAGCCCGGCGCTCACCGGATCCCGGTGATGCGGGGTCACCTGCCGGTCCTCAAGTATGGCGTCATGGGGCCAACACGGTCAGTAGGGCGGGCGGGTCGTAGCCGCGGCGGTGGACGACGCCGTCGATGAACAGAGTCGGCGTGCCCACGACCTGGCCCGACGCCAGGCCGCTGTCGACATCCCGGCGGATCCGGTCCGCCACCGCGATGCTGGCCCGGTCCCGGTCGAACGCCACCACGTCCAGGCCGAGCTGGGCGGCGTACCCGCGCAGGTCACCGTCCTCGAGCGCCTTTTGCCGGTGGAACAGCAGCTCGTGCATGTCCCAGAACCGGCCCTGTAGCGCGGCGGCCTCAGCCGCGGCCGCGGCGGCGAGGGCGTGCGGATGGATGTCGGTTAGCGGAAAATGCCGGAACGCGAACCGCACGTTCCCGTCGAGCTGCTCTTCGACTCGCTCGATCGCGTGGAACGCCTGCCGCGAGTAAGGGCACTCGTAATCGCCGTACTCGATGATCAGGTGGCCGGCGGGTGAGCCGCGGATGTGATCGACGTTCTGGTCCAGTGGCGCCATTGCCAGCTCGCGGTCGTCCGGCGTTGCGTTGAGAGTCACGGGCCACCTCCTGATGGGGGAGGGCAGATACTTGAATGCGCCCGAAGCTACTGGCCATCAAGGTGAGCGGCGGTCACCTGGTTCCGATGATTTTGCGAGCCGATAGCCGTGGCCACCAGGCAAGGGTGGGCGGCCACGGCCAGCGTGATGTGGACTTAGCCTCAAGATCTGGCCCGTTTCGTCCGTATCGGCTATCCCGGTACCCCGGGTTCACGGGTGCACTGGCGATAGTCGGGGCCGCGAGTGACGGAATGGCCCGGCAGAGGTGATCAACTCACTTCGGCCGGGCTCTTCGCTTCGCTGGGGTGTGCCGGTGTCACCGCGCCCGGTTGAACAACCGTCCGGCCAGGTCGACGCCGACGACGTGACCGTTCTCATCGCGGCTGAAGAAGCCGCGCTGCCCCTTCATGGCACCGTCAGTGACGATGTACTCGTCGCCTTCGCCGGGCAGCATGCCGAAGGCGAAGGACGGGTAGTCGGTGGGCAGTTCGACCTCGGATGCCGCGCGTATCTCCGGGCGGATTAGTACTTCGAGCGACAGGCCCGTGCCGTCGGCGGTGATGGTGAACGTCATCGCGTCGTTCTCATACGCGCCGACGATCTCCTGCGCGCGGGCCGCGTCGTATGGCTCCGGCTCAGGGTCCTTCTCCACCACACCCAGGTAGTGCTCCAGGGCCCAGCGTACGACTTCCTGGTTGCACGGGATGCCGGCCGGGCCGGCGTTGGTAGCCGAGACGATCGCGAAGTCGCGCCCGGGGACGAACAGGAACTCGACGAACTGCCCGTTGCCCGAGCCGCCGTGGCCGACGGTGCGCACGCCCGCGATGTCCTTGATGAACCAGCACAGGCCGAACGCGGAGCCGAGGGCGCTGGAGGGCAGTTCGACCGTCGGGACCTGCATCTGCCGACGAACCTCATCCGGCAGCACCTCGGCGCCGTCCGCTGAAGGGACGACCACGACGCTCGCGTCGCCGAGGTGGAAGCGCGCCCAGCGCAGCAGGTCGGCCACCGAGGAGGCGACGCCGCCGCCGCCGTTGTTGGCCCGGTTGTCCTTCCACTCGCGGGCGACGACCAGTTCGCCGTTCTCGTCGGCGTTATGGCCCCACGCGGCCGGCCTGGCCATGATCTCGTCGAGGGCGTAGAGCGTGTTCGTCAGGCCGAGCGGCTCCAGGACGAGGGCCTCAACGGCGCGCTCGAAGGTCATGCCAGTGACCTTCTCGATGATCCGGGCGAT
Source organism: Streptosporangiaceae bacterium (assembly GCA_049676235.1). GTDB lineage: Bacteria > Actinomycetota > Actinomycetes > Streptosporangiales > Streptosporangiaceae > Palsa-504. The sequence goes on along the minus strand of JBAUAY010000754.1, from coordinate 6,011 downwards.
GATGCTGAACCCGACCTGGCTGTAGGAGGCGCGGGTACCGGGCGCCGCGATCTGCTCGAACCTGGATAGTTGTGCGATGAATTCGGCCAGCGCGTCATCCCCGTCGCCGGTGTCGACGATCAGGCGCCAGTCCAGCCCGGCGGTGTGGTTGAGCAGGTTCAGAACGGTGATCTGGGCCGTCCACTGCTCGTTCGGCAGCGTCAGTTCGGGGATGTAGCGGCGGGCCGGTGAATCCAGCTCGACCTTGCCCTGCGCGACCAGGTGCATCAGCGCGGTCGCAGCGAAGGGCTTGGACGTTGAGCCGACGGCGTACAGGGTGTTTCGGTCGATCGGCCGCGGGTCCTGGATGTTGGTGACGCCGTGGGCGGCGTAGGTCTCGACGCCATCGGCCCAGACACCGACGGACAGGCCAGGTATACCGAACTTCTCAGCGGCGTACTGGACGACTTCGGACAGCGTGACCTCGGACATGTCGATCCCTCTTTTCTGCGACCACTTGCACTTTGTTCAAGTGGAACGGTACGCCAGTCTTGAACAGTGTGCAAGAGTTTTCTTGAACATAGTTCAAGACGGAGCTGAACTGGCCTATGCTGGGTTCATGGCGCGTGAAACGCTCACCCGGGATCAGATCGTCAAGGCAGCCCTCGAACTCCTGGATGCCGAGGGTCTGGAAGGCCTGAACATGCGGGCGCTGGGCAGGCGCCTGGACTCGGCGGCCACGGCGGTGTACTGGCACGTGGGCACCAAAGAGGACCTGATCTCCCTGGCCGGCGACCGGGCCTGGACAGAGGTCGACCTGCCCGACCCGGCCGAACACGGCTGGCGTGAGGCGGCGTCGCGCATGGCGGTGAGCCTGTACGCGATGCTCTCCCGGCATACCTGGCTCGTGCAGGCGTTCGGCGCTTATCCGATGTACGGCCCGGGCAAGGCGCGGCACGACGACCACAGTTTGGCGGTCTACGAGACAGCCGGGTTCGTCGGGGCCGAGGCCGATCGGGCTGCGGGCACGGTGTTCACGTTCGTGCTCGGCAACGCGCTCGGGTCCGCGGCGGGGGCGTCGTTCCGCAGGAAACTGGCACGGCACGGCGACCTTGAGGAGCAGATGCGGGCGAACCGGGCTGAGGCGGTCGAGGTCGCGATGCAGTTCCCACGGCTGCGGACGCGCGTCGACACGCCCTCCGCGGACTATGCGTCCGGGCCCGATGGGGGCTTCGAGTTTGGGCTCCGCACAGTGCTCGATGGGCTCGAGGGACGGATCAAACGTACGAGTGCCGGCACGGCATGCAGGGCAGGGATGGTCGCTCCGCCGGGGAAATGATCACTCGTAGCACGGGAAATCTGGCCCAGCGACGGCCCAGCCAGGCGGGAAGGCCGCTGAGAGCACGCTCCCGCAGGTCAGGTAACAGCCGGACGTTGCCGGTCATGACTTGGGCTGGAATCTGATCCCGCCGTCGAACCGCACGACCTCAGCGTTCATGTAGTCGTTCTCGATCAGCATCCGGACTAGGTGGCCGAATTCATCGGGCCGCCCCAGGCGCTTGGGGAAGACCACCGGAGCCACCAGCCGGGCCTTGAACTCCTCCGCGTTCTCCGAGAACCCGTAAATCGGGGTGTCGATGATGCCGGGGCAGATCGTGTTCACCCGCACCCCGATGGCGGACAGGTCCCGCGCGGCGGGCACGGTCATCCCGATGATGCCTCCCTTGGAGGCGGAGTACGCGATCTGACCGATCTGGCCCTCGATGCCCGCAACCGAGGAGGTGTTGATGATGACGCCGCGCTGCCCGTCGGCGTCGGCGGACTCGGTCTTGGCCATGGCCGCGGCGGCCAGGCGCATCAGGTTGAAGGTGCCGATCAGGTTGACGCTGATGACCTTAGAGTAGCTGGCCAGGTCATGGGGGGTGCCGTCACGCGCGACGGTCCGCGCCGCCCAGCCGATGCCCGCGCAGCTCACCGCGACCCGAAGCGGGAAACCGGTGGATACCGCCATGTCCACCGCCGCCTGCACCGATGCCTCGTCGGCCACGTCGGTGCGGGCGAACAGCCCGTCGATCTCATCCGCGACCTGCTTGCCGCGGATCTCGTTCAGGTCGGCGATGACGACGGTGGCGCCGGCCGCCGCGAGCACTCGCGCGGTGGCCTCGCCGAGCCCGCTCGCGCCGCCGGATACGACCGCCGATGTACCATTCAGCTCCATGATCGGGAGCATACCGGCCGCGGCTCAGGCGCCGCGAGGCTGTGTGCTGTGGGAATGCTCACGCCGAGATCGTTAGGATCAAGATATATCTTGTGTTTCCGCCTCTGCTGGACTTAAGGTCGGAGGCATGACCAAACTGCGCGGAAACCCATGGGCGGTGCTGCTGGTCGTCTCGCTCGGGTTTTTTATGACCCTGCTGGATTTGACGATCGTCAACATCGCGATCCCGAACCTAATCACCAAGCTGCACGCCTCGCTGGATGATGTGCTGTGGGTGATCAACGCCTACGCCCTGGTACTCGCCGTCCTGGTCATCACGGCGGGCAGGCTGGGTGACCTGATCGGGCCGCGGATCATGTTCATGGGCGGTGTCGGGGTGTTCACGGCGGCCTCGGCCGCGTGCGGGCTCGCGCCGAGCCCGGGCTGGCTGATCGGCTTTCGCGCGGTGCAGGGGCGGGGCGCGGCGATGCTCATGCCGCAGACGCTGACGATCATCACGAATACGTTCCCGCCCGACCGGCGCGGGGCGGCTTTCGGGGTGTGGGGGGCGGTGGCCGGGGTAGCCACGGTGGCCGGCCCGACCCTGGGCGGGCTGCTGGTGACCGCCTTCGACTGGCGCTGGATCTTCTTCGTGAACCTGCCATTCGGCTTGTTCGTGCTGCTGGTCACCCCGTTGATCATCCCCGATGTGCGGCCCGGCCGGCGGCACCGGATCGACATCCCCGGGGTGCTGCTGGCCAGCGGGGCACTGCTGGCGATCTGCTACGGCCTGGTCGAGGGGCAAAAGTACAACTGGGGGACGATCAAGGGGTTCATCAGCATCCCGCTGGTTCTCGGCCTGGGAGTGGTGCTCCTGCTCGCCTTCCTGCTGGTCCAGAAGCTCACCCAGGACAACGAGCCGCTAGTGCCGTTCGCGCTGTTCCGAGACCGGAACTACTCGGTGGTGAACTGGGTGTCAGGTGTGCTCGCCATCGGGATGATGGGGATCTTCATCCCTCTGACCATCTACCTGCAGTCCGTCTTGGGGTTCTCGGCGCTGAAGGCCGGGCTCACGATAGCGCCCGCCTCCCTGGTGTCGATGTTCGTCGCCCCGGTGGCGGGCCGGATGACCGACAAGATCGGCGGCAAGTTCATCCTCATGTCCGGGCTGATCTTCTTCGGTGCCGGGATGGGCTGGATAGCTCTCATCGCTCAGCCGAACTCTACGTGGCTCATCTTCGTGGCACCCCTGATCGTGGCCGGGTTCGGCATGGGCTGCATCTTCGCGCCAATGGTCACGGTCGCCATGCGCAACATCGAGCCGCGGATGGCGGGTGCGGCATCTGGGGTGCTGAACACCATCCGGCAGGTTGGCCTGGTGATCGGTACCGCTGCCGTTGGGGCCCTGCTGCAGAACAGATTGGTCTCCGCGATGGCAGCCCAGGCGAGCACCCGGGCGGCTGTGCTGCCGCCGCAGGTGCGCGGCCGGTTCGTGGCCGGGATCGACAACTCGGCGAAGAACGGCATCCAGGTCGGAGCCGGCCAGTCCGGCGGCAGCACCCACCTGGGCCCCGGCCTGTCCGCCCGGGTCGCCGCGGAGATCGCCCGCATCGGCCACGACGTGTTTACCTTCGCCTACGTGACCGCCATGCGGCAGACAATGCTGCTGCCGATCATCCTCCTTGGTGTCGGCGCGCTGAGCTGTCTGGCGATCAAGCAGGGCAAGCGTGCGCCCGAGCCTGCCGAGGCCGCCAAGACCGAAACCGCTACACTCGCTTGACCAGTCCGCTTCCGGGTACGCCATGCGGCGTCCGCTGTGGACCCTGGTCAGATGGCCGGGACCATCAGCTCGTCCGGTTCGGTCGGCCAGAGCCCGGGCAGTTCGTCGGGGACGGCCTCGTAGGGGAACCGGGACGCGAACACGGGCTCCAGGTCGGTGAGCCAGCAGGCCGCTGGGTCGAACCTGGCGAAAAACGGCGTCCCCACCAGCTGCGGGTCGCGGGCCTGGATCATGCGCAGGACGAAGACCTTGCGGCCGGCCACCTCGGTCACGCCGTCGACGCACACCTTCCCCGGCGTAGCCGACATCGACGGACCGCGGACGGTCCGGCCGAGTCCGGAAACGCCTTGGTAGGCCTCGCGGAAGATCTCGTACCCGCGGGCCAGCGGCACCGCGAAGTAGTCCTGCGGGCCGGTGTCCCGCTCCACGAACATGTAGTAGGGAACCATGCCCATCCGGACCTGCGTCCGCCACATGGTCCGCCAGGCCTCCGGGTCGTCGTTGATCGACCTGATCAGCGGGGCCTGGGTGCGGATCACCGCCCCGGTGCCCCTGATCCGGCGCACCGCCTCGGCGAGCACCGGCGGCTCGAGTTCGCGCGGATGCGAGAAGTGCGCCATTACCGCCAGCGTCCGGCCCGAGGCGACGACCTCGCCGAACAACCGAAGGGTCGCGTCGGCGTCCGGGTCGCTGACGAACCGCTGCGGCCAGTAGGCCAGCGACTTGGTGCCGATCCTGATCGACTCGAGGTGGTCGAGGCGGCTCACCGGATCGATGAGCGGCTCTAGGTACCTGCGGAGCACCGCCTCGCCCATGATCATAGGATCGCCGCCGGTGATCAGGACGCTGGTCACCTCGGGATGCTCGCCGAGGTAGGCCACCAGCGTGCCGACATCGTCCGTCGCCATCTTCAGGTCGGGCTCATCGACGAACTGCGCCCACCGGAAGCAGTAGCTGCAGTACGCATGGCAGGTCTGACCTTGCCGGGGGAAGAAGAGCACCGTTTCCTGGTACTTGAGCTGCAGGCCGGGCAGCGGCCGGCCGCGGAGGGTGGGCGCGTTCAAAAGCAGCTGGCCGCCCGGATGGGGGTTCAGCCGCATCCGGATCTCGTGCGCGGCGGCGCGCAGGCCGGTCTCGGGAGCGTCGCTGCCGATCATGTCCGCGAGCCGCCGCACGTCCGCCGCGGGCAGCATGTCCGGCTGAGGAAAGACGAGCCGGTAGATCGGGTCGTCGGGGGCCGCCTCCCAGTCGATCAGGTTCTCGATCACGTACGAGTTGGTCCGAAACGGCAGCACGGTCGCCACCGCTCGGACCGCCAGCCGTTGTTCGGCCGGCAAGCCGGCCCGCTGCGCCAGCATGTCCAGATGCTTCGCCGAATAGGCACGGAACCCGCGGCCTGCCGACCGTACCGACGGTACGGCCTGCTGGATATCACTCACGCGTCTTCTCCCTCCGTTCGGCGCGCTACGCGGCCGATGTGCCGCGTAAACGCACGAAAATAGCCCAATGACACCCCGCTCCCCAGCGGTTTCCCCCGCCTGGCCGTGTTCCCCTGGTAACGCCTGGCCAAAACTGCTCTCCTACGCTTATTTACGCGCTAGCAGCCTGGATAGTTCCGATTCTCCTTACGCCCTTTCTGTCGCTGAGACAATTACCATGATTCGTAGGAAATATTCGACCAGATCACAGCAACTTCCAAGATCTAGTTTTGATCCGCACTCCATTCTGCGCCCTTTTTGACAGGGGCAATACCGGACGTACGGTGCCGGTGACCGTCCGTCCGGCCGCACGGCGGGTCCGCGCCCCGGAGACCAGCAGGGTTCGGGGTCCAGGCGGGCCCGAGCTCCTCGTCAGGGCCATAATGGGGCCACCACACCGGCACTGAAGGTTGAAGGACACACCAAGGATGAGGCATCATCCGCGGCCGCGCACCCGGGTGATCCGCTGAGCGCGGCGCCGGACGGCCCGGAGCGGCGGTCCCCGGCCCGGCACGGCGAGGGCGGCGGTTCCGGGGCCAGCGGAGACTCCGCGGAAGCCGGGGACTCCGGAGGGGCC
>JBAUAY010000753.1:0-2712 GCA_049676235.1 Streptosporangiaceae bacterium | reverse complement strand
GGCGGGTCGGCCAGCACGGTGGCCAGCACCTGGAGCATGTGGTTCTGGACCACATCGTTGATGGCCCCGGTCCGGTCGTAGAACCGGCCGCGGTCCGCGACGTCGAACGCCTCGGCCATCGTGATCTGGATGCTCTCCACGTATGTCCGGTTCAGCAGCGGCTCGATCACCGAGTTGGCGAACCGGACGAACAGCACGTTCTCCACCGGGTCAAAGGCCAGCCAGTCATCAACCCGGAAGATCGCCTCCTCACTGAAGTACTGGTGCATGGTGTCGTTGAGCTGCTGCGAACTGGCCAGATCGTGGCCGAACGGCTTCTCCACCATCACCCGCGCGTCCTGGGTACGCCCGGCCGTGGCGATTCCCTTGGCGATGCGCCCGAACAGCGGCGGCGGCACCTCCAGGTAGAACAGGACCCGGCGGCCGGACCCGATGGCATCCGACATCGCCTGGTAGGTGGCATCGTCATCGAGGTCCCCGTCGACGTACCGCAGCAGCCCGAGCATCTTCCGCGCCGCGGCGGTATCCGGGTCCATGTGGTTGAGCCGCAGCGAGGCGGTCGCGTAGTCGCGGAACTGCTCCAGCCCCCACCCGCTCTTCGCCACCCCGATCACGGGCACGTTCAGTACACCGCGCTGGACCAGGCCCACCAGCGCCGGGAACGTCTCAATCTTCGCCAGATCCCCGGTCGCACCGAAAATCACCAGCGCGTCAACCTCGTTAGTCGCCATGTCAGCTCCTTTGCCGATCTATCTGGCTGCAGTCTTCATCAGATCGCGATCGCACTGCCGCTTGCTCACTCGAAGCGGGTGATACGGCGGCCAGCATGTCCGGTCAGTGGCCGCTTCTGGACGGCGGGGGGCCGACCTCGGGGCTTGTTACCGGCTCAGGCGGGACGCCGTCCGGCCCGCCAGGCGCCGGCGGCTGGAATTCCTGCCGGGTGACGCGGCGGCGGAACACGTAGTAGGTCCAGGTCTGGTAGGCCAGCACCACCGGCAGGAGGATGATGACGACGACGGTCATCACCTTGAGGGAGTACCCGCCGGAGGCGGTGTTGTGCACGGTGAGGTTGTACGCCGGGTTGGTGCTGGAGACCATCACGTTCGGGTACAGGTCGACAAAGAGCGCCAGGATGCAGGACGCGATGGTGACCGTGGTCGCGGCGAAGGCGAAGCCCTCGCGGTGGTCGTAGACCAGCCAGACAGCGGCGATGACGGCGAGGACGGCGAGCAGTTCGATGACGTTGAGGAAGAACGTGGTGCCGGCGGTCACGTGCGTCCAGATGATGAAGCCGGTCACGGCGGCGCCGGCGACCGGGGCCACCCGGCGGGCCGCGTGCCAGGACCGGTCGCGCATGTCGCCCGTGGTCTTCAGGCACAAGAACGTTGCGCCGTGCAGCAGGCAGACCAGGACCAGGGTGACGCCCGTCCATAGGGCGTAGGGCTGGAGCAGGTCCCAGAACGAGCCGGTGTAGTTCTGCGCGGAGTTGATCGGCAATCCGTGCAGCAGCCCGGCCAGGGCCACGCCGATCAGCAGCGGGGCCAGCAGGCTGCCGGCGGTGAGCAGCACGTCCCAGGTGCGGCGCCACCGTGCGGCGTCGCGTTTGCCGCGGTACTCAAAGGCGACGCCGCGGACGATCAGGGCGGCCAGCAGCAGGACCAGCGCGAGGTTGTAGGCCGAGAACATCGTGGCGTACCAGCCGGGGAACGCGGCGAACATGCCGGCCCCGGCCACGATCAGCCAGACTTCGTTGCCGTCCCACAGCGGCCCGATCGTGTTGATGGCGGCCCGGCGGCCGGCCTCGTCGCCGCCGATCCAGCTGTGCAGCATGCCGACGCCGAAGTCGAACCCCTCCAGGATGAAAAAGCCGGTCCACAAGATGGCGATGATGATGTACCAGAACGGGACGAGACCCATCGTGACCCCTCAGTACAGGACGGCCGGTACCGGCGCGTCCGCGTCGGCGTCGGTGCGCGGGGGCGGGAGCTGTTCGCGGGAGTACCGCAGCATCAAGATCAGGTCGACGGTGGCCAGCGTGCCGTACAGCAGGACGAAGGCCACCAGGCTGATCCACAGCGTGGTGGTGCTGACGGTCGGCGAGATCCCGTTCTTGGTCAGCATGATGCCTTGCACGATCCACGGCTGCCGGCCGCTTTCGGTCAGGAACCAGCCCGCGGTGTTCATCAGGAACGGCAGCACCGCCCCCCACACCGCCACCCAGAGGAACACCCGGGAGGTGGCGAGTTTCCCGCGGCGGGTCAGCCACAGCCCCCACACCGATATCGCCAGGACCAGGACCCCCAGGTACGCCATCACCCGCATGCCCCAGTACTGAATGAACACGTTCGGCACGTAATAACCGGGCCCGAACTGCTTGGTGTACTGCTGTTGCAGCGGGTTGAGCCCGACCACCTGGCCGTTCCAGTGGTTGGTAGCCAGCAGGGACAGCAGGTGCGGGATCGCGATGATCTCGGTCGGGGTCTGGTCGTTATTGCCGCCGCCGATCTGGAACAGCGAGAACGAGCACGGCTGGCAGGTGGTCCACTGCGCTTCGGCCGCCGCGATCTTCATCGGCTGGTACCGGGCCTCGATCACGCCCAGCTCATCGCCGACCAGCATGGTGAACAAGATCGCCGGGACCAGGACGGCCAGCGCGAGCCGGGCCGACCGGGTGAACACACCGCGGTCCCCGCCGTGCCGCAGCTGCCACGC
>JBAUAY010000752.1:0-7823 GCA_049676235.1 Streptosporangiaceae bacterium | reverse complement strand
CGAGGTCGTACTCGGCACCGAACCGGGACCCCTGCAGTTCGGTGAACTGCCGGTAGACGCGAGAAAGCAGCACATCCTCGGGCGAGCTACCTGGCTCGCGGCCGGCCACTCTCATGGCGCTGCTCCTTCCGGGTCGTCACCGTCAAACGGATGGTCCGTGCCCCCCTGTAGGAGCAGCTTGCGCCGGACCCGATACAGGTGAACGCTCACATTTTTCTCGTCCATGCCGAGAACCTGGGCGATCTCGGCCTCCTTCATGTCCAGTTGCCAGCGCAGCAGGGCGACCGCGTGCTGCCGTTGCGGCAGGCCCTCGATGATCCGCCAGCACCGTTCCAGCGCGACCGATGACAGCGTCTGCTCGAGCGGGGCGTGCTCGGGAGGGGCCTGCTCCGGGTGGTCGGCCTGGATCTTCTGGTACAGGGCCTCGATCCGCGGCAGACGGTCACGGAAGGCCGTCTCCCGGCGGAAGCCGTCCACCGCGATGCTGGCCAGCATTCGCCACAGCCAGCCACGGCGCTGCCCCTCGGTCAGGTCCCCCAGAACATGCCAGGCCTCGGCCGCGGCCTCGAAGGCGGCCTGGACCAGATCCTCGGCCTTCGCCCGGTCCCTGCGGGTCAGCACGCACGCATACCCGAACAGGTCACGGGCATAGGCCCTGAAGCAGGCCGCGAGTTCCTCGGCCTCGCGCGGTGAGATTCGCCCCTCACTCACCGCCCACCTCCTTGCCGGTAAAGGTAGCCGAAGGCAGCCGGTATCACCGAGGAGCGGGAAGAATCACGCCGCTAAGTCGTATGCCGTGCCGAAACCCTTATCTCAGCGGTCGATAATCGCCCTGGTCGGGCAGCGGGCGGTGGGGTTGCGTGGGTGCGGATGTAGCCGAACTGCATCAGCGTCTGCGGGTTCCGCTGGGTAACCTTCTGCTCATGGATCAGCCGGACGACACGAACGCGGCCATCTGGCGGTCCGGGGAGGCTGTTCAGGCCTGGGTGGCCCAAGCGCAGGCCCAGGAGCAGTACCGTACCGGGCACCGGCGGTTCATGGCAGTCCTGCTCCCGTTCGGCCCGCAGGAGGCGTTCACGTTCCTGGACCTGGGGGCGGGGACCGGGGCCGCGTCGCGCACGATCCTCGACCTGTATCCAGGCAGCACCGCGATTCTCGCTGACTTCTCCGCTGAGATGATGCGTGCAGGCGAGCGCGAGATGCAGCCATACTCCGGGCGCTACCGGTACGTCGAGTTCGACATGTCGGCCAGCGGCCAGTGGCCTGCGGCGATCCCCGCGGCGCTCGATGCCGTGGTGAGCTCGATGTGCGTCCATCACCTGCCCGACGAGCGCAAGCAGGGCCTATTTGCCGAGATATTCGGCCGCCTCGTCCCTGGCGGCTGGTACCTCAACTACGATCCGGTGCGCGCGGAGGATCTCGTGGCCGAAGCCACCTGGCAACGAGTGAACGACCGCGACCACCCCGAGGCGGCGAGCGAGCGGTTGCATCGCACGCACCTGGAACAGGCGCGCTGGGATAACCACGTGCGCTACATAATCCCTCTCGGCCCGCAGCTGGAGTACCTGCGGTCGGCCGGGTTCGAAGGCGTGGATGTCTACTGGAAGCAACTGGAGAACGTCATCTACGGCGGCCGCCGCCCCGGCTAGGCCTGCCGTCGCTTGGTCGCCTCGGTGAGCAACCTGAGGTCGATGACGTGATCCGGGGACGCGAATGGCGTCCCGGGTGCGCTGACATCGAAGCGGCCGCTGTCGGGTAGGTAGTCGCGGCCGCGAGCGATGACGCGCCGCAGCTTGCCGAGCGCCGCGATGTCGGTACTCGGGTCGCCGTCCACGACAATGACGTCGGCGTCGAAGCCAGGTGCGAGGCGGCCGGTGATCGCGTCGACGCCGAGCGCCGCCGCGGCCTCGGTGGTGGCCATGGCCAGCACGTCGGCGGGCCGGAAGCCGAGGGTCACGAGGTGCTCCAGCCCGCCGACGTACTGGTGGTGCGGGGTGTTGTCGATGCCCGCGTCGGTGCCCGCGATGAGCCGCACGCCCATTTCGTGCATCGCTTTGAGATGCTCACCCACCACGATGCCGGTCAGGTCGGTGACGTAGGGCGCGTTCACGTTGATGGTCGGGCAGACGAAGATGCCCCGCTCCGCGATCCTGGCGGCGAGCGGTTCGTCGAAACGCCGCTCGTTGGTCTCCGTCACGAAGGAGCAGTGTTCCAGCGTGGTGACCCCGGCCTCGACCGCCCGGTGGATGCCCTCGATGCCATGGGCGTGGGCGGCGACCGGCTTGTCGACTCGTCCCGCCTCTTCGACGATCACGGCCAGCTGCGCCCGGGTGAACTGGGCGTACCAGGGCGCCGAACCGGTCGTCATGAACCCGCCGGTGGACATGACCTTGATCAGGTCGGCGCCGCGCTTGTGGTGGGTGCGGACCATGCGGCGGAGCTCATCGTCACTGTCGGCTTCACCGCCCATGAACCAGCAGTGGCCGCCGGTGACGGTGATCGGGCGAGCGGCCACTACCATCCGCGGGCCACGGGCCAGGCCTGCGGCCACGGCGTCACGCACGACCACATCGAGGTAGGCCCGCGCGCCGAGGTCGCGGGCCGTGGTCACGCCCACACCGAGCAGATCCCGCGCGCTGTGCAGCATCAGCACCAGCTGCTGCGCGTCGGTCTCACTGCGCATCCGCGCGGACGGATTCGGCCCGCCGTCGAACGCGAGATGGACGTGGCTGTCGATCAGCCCGGGCATGATCGTCGCGCCCGGGTAATCCGTCCGCGGTAGCGCCGCGTACTCGGCCGGCAACGCCCCGGCGGAGCCGACCCAGTCCAGGACATCCTCCCCGATGACCAGCGCACCGCCGGTCACCGTAGAATCGCCGGTCATGACTCGCGGCGCGGTGAGCACCTCCGACATGGCGTCACCTCGCCCTCGGCCAGTCTGGCTGGAATGCGGACGGCAGCGTCGACGACGACGGTGGACTCACGTTATGGCGGCGCGCGAAGTGGCGTCAAGATAACAGTGTGCCAGGGACTCTCAGACTCCAAATTGACGCCACGACCGTGCCGATGCTTCGCGCCCGCGGCAGCTTCAAGTGGACGGCTCCCGGGCCTGACGGGTTTGGTGCCGCCGTCGCGGAGATGGACTTCGGTGCCGCGCCGGCCATCCTCGCCGCGCTCGCCGGGCTGTCAGCCGACGCGAACTTCGGCTACCTGCCGCAGTTCCTGGCCGACGAGCTGGCCGCGGCCTGCGCGGAGTTCACCAAACGCCGCTACGGCTGGGACGTTGATCCAGCGCTGATCCATCACGTCCCGGACGTGATCAAGGCGCTCGAGATCGCCATCACGCATTTCTCCCGCCCCGGCTCGCCGGTGATCCTGCCGACGCCCGCCTACATGCCGTTTCTCAGCGTGCCGGGCTTCCTCGGCCGCGAGATCATCCAGGTCCGGATGCGCGATGACGCCGGTTTCTTCACCCTCGACCTCGACGCGATCGAGGACGCCTTCCGGGCCGGGGGACACCTGCTCATCTTCTGCAACCCGTACAACCCGCTCGGCCGGGTCCTCACCGTCCAGGAGATGACCCAGCTGACCGAGGTCGTCGATAGGCATCGCGGCCGGGTCTTCGCCGACGAAATCCACGGCCCGCTCGTCTATCCCGGGATGCGCCACATCCCCTACGCATCCACTTCCGATGCCGCCGCGTCGCACGCCCTGACCGCCACGTCCGCCTCGAAGGCGTGGAACCTGCCCGGTCTCAAGTGCGCGCAGGTTATTCTCACCAACGAACCGGACCGGCAGCGCTGGGAGGCGATGGGATTCTTCGCCTCCCATGGCGCGAGCAACCCCGGCGTCGTCGCCAACATCGCCGCGTTCCGGCACGGAGAGCCGTGGCTGGACGAAGTCCTCGGTTACCTCGACGACGGCCGCCACCTGCTGGCCGCACTGCTCGATCGTCACCTGCCGCAGGTGCGCTACCGCCCGCCCGACGGTACCTATCTCGCCTGGCTCGATTGCACCGCGATGGACCTGCCTGACTCACCCGGCGTGCTCGTCGCCGACCGGGCGCGCGTCACGGTCGTGGACGGACCCGCCTTCGGCGCGGGCGGATCCGGAGCCTTCCGGTTCAACTTCGCCACCCCGCACCCGATCCTCACCGAGATGGTCGAGCGTATCGCCGCCGCCCTGGCCTCCGTCTAGGTGATAACACCTGATCGCTCAGGCTGGCGCCTTGCGGGCTTCCAGGATGTCCAGGACGCGCACCACGTTGGCCCGCAGGTCCTCGGCCGCGGCTTCGTTCCCGGCCAGGTGGTGCAGCAGCGCCTGCTGGAACAGCCCGTCCAGGATCGCGTACGCCGCGTGAGGGGACAGCGCCACCTCAATACCCGCGAACGAGGCGTACCGGCTGATGACCCGCCAGATCATCTCCTCGCGGCGCTGATCGATCTCCAGTACGTCGGCGCGGAACGACTCCTCGAACAAGCTCTGGTTCCGCAGGTCGTACCAGAGCCGGTGCATCGGCGCGTCGGTCCGCAGCGTCAGCGCCATCGCCGCGCTGAACTCCCGCTTGAGCTCCTCCGCCGACGAGGCCGTCGCCACGATTTCGTCGTAACGGGTCACGCAGGCGGCTTCGTACTGGCGCACGCAGTGCGTGATCAGGTCTTCCTTGTCGCTGAAGTAGTAGTGCAGCACGCCGTGCGAGAAGTGGGAATTCTGCGCGATCTCGCGCAGGCTGGTGCGGGCATAGCCGAGTTCCGCGAGCGTCTGCAGCGCGGCCCCGGCGAGCTGTGCCCGCCGTTCGGCGAACTTGTCGACCTGCCGCCGCGAGACCCGCTCCCGGTTCGTCTGCACCCCATGCGACGCCAGGACGACAGGGGACTCTGCCGCCTCGTCGACCTGCGGGGCCACCTCCGTCACGGCAAAGCTTCCTGTCAGCTCACGAAAACGCCCGCGCCTTGCGGGCCCGAACCAACTGTATCTCGGCCAAAGCGCGCCGCCTATAACAAAGCTTGACAAGTGTCCAAGAAAGTCTTGACGACTGTCCAGATTCCGTGGCAGTGTGACCTACGTCGCACCGCCAACCAGAAGCCAGAGAAATGGCCAGCCCAGGGCGGGGTCGTCCCAAGTAACCCCCAGGGGAAAGCGCCGTCTCAAGGAGGAGATGCCCGATGAGTGTGTACGAGTTGACCGGACGCAAGGCCCTGGTCACCGGCGGGGCGCGCGGGCTCGGCGCCGCGATGGCCGAGGCGCTGGCCCGGGCAGGCGCGGCCGTCGTCATCGGCGACATCCGCGAGGAACTCGGCGAGGCGACTGTCGACGCGATCAAGAAGGCCGGCGGCGATGCCGCGTTCCTCCCGCTTAACGTGTCCGACGACCGCAGCTGGGAGCGGTGCATCGAGGGCACGATCGCCGAACTCGGCGGCCTGGACATCGTCGTCAACAACGCCGGCGTCGAGGTTTCCAGCCTGTTCATCGACCTTGACCCCGATGACATCCGCAAGATGCTCGAGGTCAACATCCTCGGCACCTCGCTCGGCATCAAGCACGCCTTCCGTGCCATGCGCCCCGGCGGCCCGGCTGGCCGCGGCGGTGCCGTAGTCAACATCGCGTCGGTCGCCGCCACGATCGCCTTCCCCGGGATTGCCGTGTACTCCGCGACCAAGTCCGCGGTCGACCGGCTGACCCGGGTGGCCGCCATGGAATCCGGCAAGCTCGGCTACGCCGTCCGGGTGAACTGCATCTACCCGGGCCTGGTCCCGACCGAGATGGGCAACCAGCTCGCCCAGGACATGGTGAGGCTCGGCCTGTTCCCGAGTGTGGAAGAGTGCGTGGGCGCGGTGATCGGGCTCACCCCGCATGGCCGCCTCGGCGAGGTCGCGGACATGGCCGACGCCGTGGTCTTCCTAGCCTCCGACGCGTCCCGCTTCATCACCGGCGCCGGGCTGCCCGTCGACGGCGGCATGGGCATGTGACCCCAGGAAGGCCAGAGAAAGGACAGAGAACAAATGACCAAGCCCGTCATTGTCTACGGCGCCTCCGGCTACACCGGGCGCCTGATCTGCGAGTACCTGCGCGAGTTCAACCTGCCGTTCGTCGCCGCCGGCCGCGACAAGACGCGCATCCAAGAGGCCCTGGACAAGGTGCCCGGCATCGACACGGTAGAGCACGAAATCGTCGAGGTCGCGCACGACGTGGCCCCGCTGACCGAACTGTTCGCCGGGGCCAGCGTGGTCTGCAACACCGTCGGGCCGTTCGCCCAGTACGGCCGCGAGGTCATCGAAGCCTGCCTGAACGCCGGCTGCCACTACCTGGACACCACGGGGGAGCA
This sequence comes from Streptosporangiaceae bacterium, assembly GCA_049676235.1. Lineage (GTDB taxonomy): Bacteria > Actinomycetota > Actinomycetes > Streptosporangiales > Streptosporangiaceae > Palsa-504. Next base: position 1,498 of record JBAUAY010000752.1, on the reverse strand, counting down.
GGACTGGCTGATCACCTGCGACGAGGACTACGGCCAGCAGATGGCCGGAAAGGGCCTGCTGCTCGCGCCGGGCGTCGCCCAGATGTACACCACGGGCGAGATCGCGGCCCAGCTCTGCCTGGAGAAGCCGGGCGTCGACACGCTCGACATCCTGGTCTTCTGGAAGGGCATGCCGACCATCGCCTCGACCCGGACGATCCTGGTCAACGCGGCCCTGTCCAAGGCGTACTACCTGGAGCAGAACTCCTACGTCGAATGGCCCGCCGACGCCGGCCTGTACGACGTGGTAATCCCGGGCCAGCACGAGACCGGCCTGGCGCTGCCGTGGGGCGGCACCTCGCACCCGGTGTGGTTCAAGCGCGACCCCCGGGTGGCCAACGTCAAGGTGCTGGGCGGGGTATTCAACCGCGCGCTCATGCTGGGCGTCCCGCAGATCGTCAAGGCGGTCCTGGAGCAGATCGAGGGCCTGCCGGAAAACGAGAAGCTCCGGGTGCTGACCGATCAGGCGGCCGGCGTGATGAACCAGATGCCGCCGCGGGAAGCCACCCGGGTCAATACCTCGCTGGACTCGGTGCACGCCTCCGGCCCGCTGGGCCGCGCGCACTGCGTGATCCACGGCAACTCCAACTACAAGCAGACCGGCCTGATGCAGGCGTACGGGGCGTACTCGCTGCTCCAGCAGCCGCCCAAGCGCGTCGGCTTCGCGTCCGGCTGCCAGGCCTTCGGCCACCGCGAACTGCTCGGCGTGCTGCGCAGCTTCGGCCTGGTCATGGAGCCGAACCTCACCGTCCACCACTGAACAAGAAGGACGAGACAGCGTGCGCCTGACCGACTTTCTCGACAAGGGCGCCTCCCTCGGCGCGGAAGCACCCTGCCTGACCACGGCCGGGCACACGCTGACCTACTTCGACGTCCAGCGGCTGTCCTGGCGGATCGCCCGGGCGCTTGACCGGTCGGACGTCCGTCCCGGCGATAAGGTCGCCATCCTGTCCGCGAACGACCCGGTTGCGTTCGCCTGCGTGTTCGGCATCTCCCGGGCCGGCGCGGTGTGGTGCCCGGTCAACCCGCGCAACGAGGCGGCGGAGAACGGCGACCTGCTGGACTTCTTCGACTGCACCTGCCTGATCTTCCAGGCCGCGTTCGCCCCGCTGGTCGCGAAGATAGTGCCCGACCTGCCCCGGCTCACCACCCTGGTCTGCCTCGACGGAGAGCCCCCGAACGCCACGCCCTTCGACCTGTGGATCGGCCCCGAGCCCGGCGAACCCTGGCAGGCCGAACCGCCCGGCGACATGGTCATGCTGGTCGGCACCGGGGGCACCACCGGGCGTCCCAAGGGCGTGATGCTCAGCGGCCACAACATCGAGACGATGGCCGCGCTGACGCTGATGAGCTACCCGTTCCGCCCGCGCCCGCGCTACCTGGCCCTCGCGCCGCTCACCCACGCGGCCGGAGTGCTGTGCTTCCCGGTCATGACGCTCGGCGGCGAGGTCGTCATCAT
>JBAUAY010000751.1:0-4730 GCA_049676235.1 Streptosporangiaceae bacterium | reverse complement strand
GGCGGGTCGGCCGCGCTGATGACCTGGCAGGAATTCATCAGCACCGCAGCCGGACGGGCAGGCAAGGCGAAGTCCGCCGCGGCCAGGTGCAGGCGGGCCAGCGCCGCGCCGGCCGCATGGGCGTGACCGAGGCTGGCGTACGGCGACCAGCTGACCGCGTGGCGGTACAGGTCGATGCCGTCCGCGACCTGGTGGGCCTCGTAGCAGAAGCCCCCACGCCGCAGCACGGACGGGAACCCGTGAGCCCCATCGTCGCCCGCCAGCCGCAGCACGGCCGGGACCGGCTGTCCGCGCATCCGCAGATGACCGGCGAAGGCGTGTTCGGCCGCGAGCTGGGCGGGGGTACGGACGCTGAGGTGGTGACGCTTGACGAAGACGGTCGCGTCGCCGTGCCGGACCAGCGCGGCGGCGGACATCGGGCGCGGGCTACGCCAGATCACCACGGGCTGGCGGCCCAGGCCGCCCGGATCGCCAGCGCGGCCCAGGACGCCGCGCAACTCATCGTCCGTCAGCGGGGGCCAGTCAGGTTCGGCCAGCTCACGGCCCATGCCATGGACGGCATGCGGGCCAGGCGACCCCTGCGTCATCGTCTCGGCCATCGGTCGCCGGGGACGGTGACCAAGGTGGCGTCGGCGGTGGTCGCCCGGATACTGGTGGTCGCCGCCATGGCAGCCTCCCTACGCCGGAATTACCCGGTGAGGTTCAGACGGTCGTTGGCGCGAGGAACCACCCTCTCAGCCCGGCCAGCCCGAGCTCCCGTGCGCGTTCAGTTCCCCCTAACGTTATCAGTCGTCCGCCCCGGCCGGTTCCCACTGGTTCATGAGGCGGTCGTCCAAAGATGCGGCCTTCGGCAATTAAGCGCAACCCGAAAAATGCTGATTGACGCTTTTGGACGCAATAAATCAGCACCCTTATTCGGCTCTCTGCAGCGATTTCAACTGGGTCTTTGACGTTAAGTAACGACATTCTTAAGCTTGCTAATCGTGACGGCAGATAAGGCACCCGAATCTGCTGCGGCGCGATGGTGGTGACCACGCAGCACCGGCCAGCCGTGACGGAGCAGCCCGCCGAGCGCGAGCAGGCTGACGGTCAATGCGACCCACGTCCACACCTGGCCGAAGTCGGCGATCCCGGTGATGCCGGTGACCTGGCCAGTGGCCAGATTGCAGGCGGCGTACATGCCGAGCGGGAAGACAGTGGCCCAGCGGCGTACATCGTAGGTGAGCCGGGGCCTGAGGCCCTCGCCGGCGACCAGGGGAAGGAGCCACACCATGGCCAGGCACCAGAGCACCAGGGTGCTGGTGGTGAGGATCTGGTGCTGTCCGCTGAATTGCCCCAGCGCGGCGGCGGCCTCGGTGACCTTGCCGGCGGCGAGGGCGGAAATGGCCAGCGCGCCGCCGGCGACCCAGTGGTCGCCGTGTCCGGTGACCAGTTCGCGCAGGTCGAACGGGACGGCGGTGAAGACGTACAAGGCAAGCCCGAGGATCAGCGCGGGGACAGCAGCGCTGACGAGTCACCCGGCGCGGTAGCTGACCGCCAGGGTGACGCCTAGCACGGCCAGGCCTTCGGTGGCGACGCTGAGGAGGAAGGAGGTCCCGGCCGTCGGGGTTTTCCAGTGCCGCAGGACCGGGATCAGCAGCAGGGCCCAGCCGACTCCCGACACCGCGAGGAGCGCCGCAGCGACTGCGTGGTAATCCTGCATGGCGAGCCGGGTACCGAGCACGGCGGTACCAGCCACGCCCGTGAACGAAGCGGGCGAGCTGGCCTCACGTGCGAAGCGATCACGCTGGCATGCCAGTCGCACGCCCAGTACGGCGGCCAGCAGCAGCCAGGCACCCGCGGCGAACCAACCCATGATCGCCGAGAGAACCGGCTGGTGGTCTGCGTAGAGATCGATGGAGACAATACCGGAACCCATGACGACAGCCCCTGATGCGGGCTGGATCGCATCTAGCAACTGCTTTACGCGGGGCGGTCCGGGAACCGGGGATGGTCCCGCCGGGGCGACCAGGCTGGCCGTCCCTACCCGCCGATGGCCGACATCGGGCGGTCGGGCTGCAGGAACGACGGGTCGTTGATGCCGTGGCCGGGCAGCTTCACCGCGACGGCCCGCCGCCAGGCCTCGGCCAGCTCAGCGTCGCTCGCCCCGGCGCGCAGCGGGCCGCGCAGGTCGCTTTCCGTCCGGGCGAACAGGCAGTTCCTGACCTGGCCGTCGGCGGTCAGCCGGACCCGGTCGCAGGTACCGCAGAACGGCCGGGTGACCGAGGCGATGACGCCGACCCGGGCCGGGCCGCCGTCGATGAGGAACGTCTCGGCCGGCGCGGAGCCGCGCTGCTGCGGGTCATCGGGGGCCAGGGTGAACTCACGGCCGAGCGCGGCCAGGATCTCCTCCGCCGTCACCATCTCGGCCCGCTTCCAGCCGTGCTGGGCGTCCAGCGGCATCTGCTCGATGAAGCGCAGCTCATAACCGGCCTCGAGGCAGAACCTGAGCAGCGGCACGGCCTCGTCGTCGTTCAGGTCCCGCATGAGCACGGCGTTGACCTTAACCGGCCCGAGCCCGGTTGCGGCCGCGGCGGCCAGACCGTCGAGCACGTCCGGCAGCCGGTCCCGGCGGGCGAGCTTGCGGAACGTCTCCGGCCGCAGTGTGTCCAGCGACACGTTGATCCGGTCGAGCCCGGCCGCGTGCAGGGCTGCGGCGCTGCGCTTGAGCCCGATGGCGTTGGTGGTCAGCGAGATCTCGGGGCGCGGGCGCAGCTCTGCCGTGCGGGCGATGATCCAGGCCAGCCCGCGCCGCAGCAGCGGCTCGCCGCCGGTGAACCTGATCTCGCGGATGCCGAGCAGCTCGACCCCGACCCGGACCAGGCGCACGACCTCGTCGTCGGTCAGTTGCTCGGGTGCGGGGAGCCAGTCGAGTCCTTCGGGCGGCATGCAGTAGGCACACCGCAGGTTGCACCGGTCGGTGAGCGATACGCGCAGATCAGTGGCGATACGCCCGAAGGAGTCAGACAGCATCGTCCCAGCCTACGCGCGTTGACAAGCACCCATTGGTCCTGATGACGCCTCCTACTACCAGCCCGGAAGCCAGAAATTGCCCGGCGCAATCGCACCTTGCGCACCGTCAGCCGCGGTGAACCATCCCGTAGGCGCGCTCGGCGCGCAGCCGGACGACCAGGCGCCGGTCACGGACCATGGCCGCCCGGTAGTCATCCCAGTCCGGGTGATCGCCCTGCACCGCGCGGTACAGGTCGATCAGCTCCTCCACGGCCGCGTCGTGCGGGTCCCGGGCCACCGCCGACAGCTCGGCGTGCCCGTCCACCACCACGTAGGACCAGAAGTCGCCACTGGTGACGTGGAAACTGACCCGCGGGTCGCGACGCATGTTGCTCGTCTTGGCCCGGTCATCGGTAGTGGAGATCTTGATGGCCTGCTCCCCCGCGTACCAGGCATAGTTCACGTTGGACAGCTGCGGCCACCCGTCTTTTCTGAGGGTGACCAGCACTCCCTGTCGCTGCCCGGCAATCAGCTCAGCAAACCGGCTCTCGATCATGCCGCAAGAACAACCGGCACCCACCTGATGTTCCGCCAGGCCGCCAGGCCCTAGTGCGCACAGGTCGACGGACACTGGCGATCTATGGCGATCTATGTTGATCTCCGCCCTGACGCGTGGTAAAAGAATAGTGCGTTTTTTCTTCCCCTCCAGGCCCTCATGGGGTGATTCGTGCGTATTTCCCGTGTCATTTTCAGCGCGGCAGTCGTGGCTTCCTCCGTCGGTCTTTTCGCCGCCGTGGCCGCGCCGTCGGCCGCCGAGGCCGCGTCCTCGGTCCGATACGTCGCGCTCGGTGACTCGTACAGCTCGGGGCTTGGCGCCGGCGACTACATCGCGTCCAGCGGCGGCTGCGATCGCAGCACGAATGCCTATCCGGAGCAATGGGCAGGCCTTAACGCCCCCGCCTCGTTCGTCTCAGTGGCCTGCTCGGGCGCGACCACAGCCGATGTCCTCAGCAGCCAGGTATCGGCGCTGAGCGCGAGCACCACGCTGGTCAGCATCACGATCGGCGGAAACGACGCGGGCTTTTCCAGCGTCATGGAGACCTGTGTGCTCAGCTCAACCAGCTCATGCGTGAACGCCGTCTCGAACGCCGAGTCCTTCGTTACCAGCCAGTTGCCGGGCAGGCTCAACGCCACCCTGCGGGCCATCAGGGCCGACGCGCCGAATGCGGAGATCGTTCTGCTCGGCTACCCCGACTTGTACGACTTGTCCAAGTCGAACAGCTGCCTCGGGCTGAGCACCAAGGACCGTACTGCGCTCAACGGTGGCGCGGATGATCTGGACAGCGCTCTGGCCACGGCCGCGAGGGTCAACGGCGACACGTTCGCCGACGTCCGCGGACAGTTCGCCGGACACGAGATATGCGACTCCGGCAGCTGGCTGAACTCCGTCGACATCTTCGCGATCAGCTCGTCCTACCATGCCAACGCGTCCGGCCAGGAGCAGGGTTACCTGCCCGTCTTCACCAGGACCGCCGGGTAAGCCGCAGGCTCGCGGGGGTGGTTCGCGGAAACCTGTCAGCAGCACGCGCTCGCCGCTGGCCGGTCAGTCCGGTGTTCGGGCTGGCACCTTTTCGGCGACGGGCGGCGGGGCCGAGCTGGTACCTGCCGGCAGCCGGCGGGTAAAGGCCAGCGCCACCAGGGCCACGGCCGCCGCAGCGGCGAACGCGGCGGTGATGCCC
>JBAUAY010000750.1:0-2328 GCA_049676235.1 Streptosporangiaceae bacterium | reverse complement strand
GCCGTGGCGAGCAGGCCGATGACCGCCTCAGGCACGTTCGGCAGCAGTGCCGCCACCCGGTCGCCACGGCCGACGCCCAGTGCGCGCAGGCCACCGGCCACCCGCGCCACCTCGGCGGCGAGTTGCGCGTAGCTGAGGCTCCCAGCCCGGCCTCGTTCGGCTTCAAAGATTATGGCCGTACGGTCGGGATCGGTCCACGCGGTCCGCAGCGCGTTACGGGCGTAGTTCAGCGTGGCGCCCTCGAACCACCGTACGTCGGGCATGACCTGGCCGGCCAGGGCCGGCCCGGCGCCCCGGTCGCCGAGCACCTCGAAGTAGTCCCAGATCGCCGTCCAGAACTCCGCGGGCCGCGCCACCGACCACTGCCAAAGGTCCTCGTAACCGCCGAACTCCAGCCCGCGGCCGACGGTCAGCCAGCTCATGAAGCGGGTGATCCGGGCGTTGCGGACCGTCTTGTCATCCGGTTCCCATAGCACCGCGCCGTAGCCACGGCTCAGTAGATCACCCTCGCTCGCTTCCATGCTCTCAGCATCGTGCCATCCCGGCGCGCCTGGCAACGCCCAGCGCGGACTGTTGTGGCACAGATCATGATAAATCGACGGCTGGAGTGCGACGTTCTACGGGGCTATCGGGTCTATGGGGGCTATCGGGACTACCGTGACTATTGGGACGGCGGCTCGGTGAGACGCGCGATCAGGGCCGTCAGCCCGGCCGTGTCGGTGAGGTCGGGCAGCACCGCGTCGGCCCCCGCGTCGCGCAGCTCGGCGGCGCTGGCCCGGCCGCTGGCCACTGCGAGCGACCGCGCGCCGCCGATCCTGGCGGCGTCCACGTCACGGGGCGAGTCCGCCACGTACACGCTGACGTCCTCGCCGAAGGCCACCCCGTGCTTGTCCGCCGCCCGCCGCCTGGCCACCCGGAGCAGGGTGCCCTTGGGGTAGGCCTCAGAGCCGTAGCCGCCGATATCGAAATCGACGAAACTGTCGAGGCCGAACGCCTGAAGTTTCAGCATGGCACTCGGCTTGCTGCTGCCGGTGAGCACGGACTGGACCACGCCGTCGAGCTTGGCCACGGCTTCGAGCGCCTCGGCGGCGCCAGGCAGCAACTGTCCGTCGCGGAGCAGGTCGTCACGCCTGGCCTCGAGGGCGGCGAAAAGCGCGGCGCTGAACGGTTCGAGCAGGCCTTCGGCCGAACCGCCTGCGCTCACGTCGGCAGCGTTCACCGCGAGCGCGTCGAAGAAGATCTCCGACTCCGACCGACCCGCCACCTGCGGCAGCTTAATCAGCGGCCGGCCGGTAACCGCCGGGAACGCCTCAGCGTACGCCGCCCTCGTCACCCGGACGACATCGACCAAGGTTAGGTCGATATTCCACAGAACCAGCCGGTGAATGGCGTCCTCCGTACGATCGGTCGACCCAGGTGAGGCCAACTCTCGCGTACAGGCTAGTCCAGTCCGATGCAGGAAAGGCTGGTCGAGCGCGGGAGGCTCCTGGTGCTCGGTTATGCCGGTCACCGAGGGGCGGGTGGCCCGCGCTTGCTCCCCACCGCAGGTTCCCGCACGAAGTAGCCGACCTGCACCCGGGCCGCAACAGATCCGGCGGCCTGCCGCGCGCTCTTCGGCCGGGAACGGTCCTGCCGTCGACACCAGCGCGTCGCCGGCGTCGGCGGGCTTGCCGACCAGGTGGCAGAACTCGCCCCGGCGGGGTTCCCACTGCTCGGGGATGAGCAGGAACGAGACGGGGTCGGCGTGACGGCGCGAGCCGGGGCGAACACATCCCCGCTGGGCAGCCACGGCAGCATGGACAGCTGCACAGCCGCGCCCAAGACGTTGCGGGGGCCGGTGAACGTACCCATGAAACCTCATCGGCACTGGTCAGCGTGAAATACCGAATCAATTCCGCCCCGGGTGATCTCCCCGAACCCGCGCCGCCGCGCAAGTTCCTGCGCCGAGAACGCGTCCCGCGTCGCCACCACCATCATCACCATCTGCCAGCCCGATGCTCGACACCAAGACAGCCCCCTCACCCCCCCGAACGCATCCTGTCGCAGATCGTGGTTTTTCGCTGAAAACTACCGGCTGGCCTACTTGGGAGGGTGGCCGCGCCCCGGGCGGATGGGCGGAATGGGTGATACGGGGCGCCGCCGTGGGCCCGACCACAGCGCCGGCACGGCGTAGACGGCGGCGGCCACCGCGTAGGCCGCCTGCTCGTAGTTGACCCGCCATCCGACGAATTCCGGCCAGGCCTGCTCGGGATCGCGCTCGATCGGGAAGTCGACCTCGCGCATCCGGGCCACGGCGTCGAGGAACTCGTCGTAGGTCAGGCTGGTCCC
>JBAUAY010000749.1:0-3446 GCA_049676235.1 Streptosporangiaceae bacterium | reverse complement strand
GTGCTGACCTCCGCGCTGTGTGCCGCGGCGGCCCACCGCGGCGCGGACCGCGTCCTGCTCCAGGTCGAGACGGGCAACGCCCCGGCCCGCGCGCTCTACGTCCGGTGCGGGTTCCGCGACTCCCATCGCTACCACTACATGATCGCGCCCCCTGCCAGCTAGCCCCCTGCCAGCCAACACCGGGCCGACACACGCCTTATGTGCTTGGGGTTATCACGGGTTCTCGCTACGTTTGTGACTATGGAGACCCGTGCCCGTAACGGATCTGCCCGCCCGCGCGGCGGGCTAGCTGAAGATGCCCTCGAGCTGCTGAAGCCCGAGGAGGGCACCCCTCGCCGTTCTCCTGCTCCAGGCGCCGGATCCCGCGGCCGCGCCAGTAAGACCAGCAGCAGTACGACCACCAAATCTCCTGCCCGGGCAGGCACGAGCGGCAATCCGGGGCGGGGTACGCAGCCTCGTTCGGCGCAAAAGAAAAAGAACGTCAAGGGGTCGGCTGGTAAGGGGCGTACGGCGAAGGGCCGGACCGCCAGGGGCGGGCGGGCCAAGGGGGCCAAGAGGTCGGGGGCGTCACGCGATCCGGTCGTAATCCTGATCGGGTGGACCGGCCGCACGATCGCGGCCGCTTGGATGGTGGCGGCCGGCGCGGTCGGGTTCGCGGCCCGGGCGGTCGGCCGTGGCGCGCGCGACCTGGACCCGCACCACCGCCGGGACGGCGTGGGACTGCTCACCCTGGGCGTGGCCATCGTGCTCGCAGCCTCGCTGTGGGGCCGGATGGGCAACACGGTGGGGCGGGCCATTCGTACCGCGGCGGTCGGCGGGTTCGGCTCCCTCGCCTGGGTGATACCGGTGCTCGCGGTGCTGCTGGCCTGGCGGTTCCTGCGACACCCGGACCGCAACACCGAGACGGTCCGCGCATCCATCGGCTGGACCGCGCTGCTGCTCGGCGCGGCCGGCCTGATCCACATGGCCGAGGGCACGCCGCGCCCGTCCGACGGCGCGAACCGGATGCACGAGGCCGGCGGCTTCGTGGGCTACCTGATGTCCGGGCCGCTCGCCGCCGCCGTCACACCGTGGGCGACGGTGGCACTGCTGGTGCTGCTGGTGGTGTATGGCCTCCTGCTTATCTCCGGGACCCCGGTGCACCGGATACCGAAGCGCCTCGCCGAACTGCGCGAGCTGTTCGGGCACGGCCGGCCGCGGACCGGCGCGGACGATGACCTGGCGATCGACGGGGACTACGAGGCCGGCACCGGCAGCACGATCCGCCGGGCGCGCGGCCAGATCGCCCGGCAGATCAGGCTGCGCCCGGCCATCGAGGCGGGCGAGCACATCAAGCCCTACGACACGCCGCTGGTCGAGCCGGACAAGAAGCGGGGCTCAGCCAAGCCCGTCCCGGACGGCGGCGACGGCCTGATCGAGGCGCTCGGCTTCGCCGCGCAGGAGGACTCAGACCCATCATCCCCGGGGTTCCCGCCTGACGGCACCGCGCATGAGCCCGTGGTCGTGCCGAAGCCCTCGGCCCCGCTGCGCAGCCCGGAGCAGCTCATGCTGACCGGCGGCGACGCGGTCGCCTACACGCTGCCGCCGACGGCGCTGCTCCGGCCCGGGACGGCGCCGAAGCAGCGGACCAGGGCGAACGACATCGTGGTGGCCGCGCTGACCGAGGTGTTCGAGCAGTTCCAGGTGGACGCGCAGGTCACCGGGTTCAGCCGGGGGCCGACGGTGACCAGGTACGAGATCGAACTCGGCCCGGCGGTCAAGGTGGAGCGGGTCACCGCGCTGTCCAAGAACATCTCCTACGCGGTCAAGAGCGCCGACGTGCGGATCATCTCCCCGATCCCGGGCAAGTCCGCGATCGGGGTGGAGATCCCCAACGCGGACAAGGAAATCGTCAGCCTGGGTGACGTGCTCAAGTCGCAGGTCGCCCTCAGCGATCACCACCCGATGGTGGTCGGCCTGGGCAAGGACGTCGAGGGCCGGGTGATGGTCGCGAACCTGGCCAAGATGCCGCACGTGCTGATCGCGGGCGCCACCGGGGCCGGCAAGTCGGTGTGCCTGAACGGGCTGATCACCTCGATCCTGACCCGGGCCACGCCGGATGAGGTGCGGATGATCCTGATCGACCCCAAGCGGGTCGAGCTGACCATCTACGACGGCATCCCGCACCTGATCACGCCGATCATCACCAGCCCGAAGAAGGCGGCCGAGGCGCTGGACTGGGTGGTGGGCGAGATGGAGCGCCGCTACGACGACCTGGCCGCCAGCGGGTTCCGGCACCTGGACGACTTCAACAAGGCGGTGCGGGCCGGCCATCTCAAGCCGCCGCCCGGCAGCGGGCGGGTCTACCTGCCCTATCCGTACCTGCTGGTGATCGTGGATGAGCTCGCCGACCTCATGATGATCGCCCCGCGCGACGTCGAGGACGCGGTGGTCCGTATCACTCAGCTGGCCCGGGCGGCCGGCATCCACCTGGTGCTGGCTACCCAGCGGCCAAGCGTGGACGTGGTGACCGGCCTGATCAAGGCCAACGTCCCGTCCCGGCTCGCCTTCTCCACCTCGTCCCTGATGGACTCCCGGGTCATCCTGGACCAGCCGGGCGCGGAAAAGCTGGTCGGCCAGGGCGACGCACTGTTCCTGCCGATGGGCGCGTCCAAGCCGATCCGGCTGCAGAACGCGTTCGTGTCGGAGAAGGAAATCCGCGACATCGTCGCGCACTGCAAGAAGCAGGCCGAGCCGACCTACCGGGAGGACGTCGCGGCCGCGCCGGAACGCTCCCGGGAGGTCGACTCGGACATCGGCGACGACCTGGACCTGCTCATCCAGGCGGCCGAGCTGGTGATCTCCACGCAGTTCGGGTCGACGTCGATGCTGCAGCGCAAGCTGCGGGTCGGCTTCGCCAAGGCCGGCCGGCTGATGGACCTGCTCGAGAGCCGGAACATCGTCGGCCCGAGCGAGGGCTCCAAGGCGCGCGACGTGCTCGTCCGGCCGGACGACTTGGACGAGACGATCACGTCGCTGCGCGGCGGGTAACTTGCAACCTTGGTGAGACCAGACTCAGGCTTGGAGCTGTCTACACTTGGTGATGGCCCCCGCACTCGGGGATTACCACAACCACGACTCACACTAGGTGGAGGCGTCGTGAGCATCGGCGAAACCCTGGCGGACGCGCGCCGTCAGGCCGGTCTCACCATCACCCAGGTCAGCCGGGAAACCCGGATCAGGGAATCGATCATCCGGGACATTGAGCAGGACGACTTCTCCGCCTGCGGCGGCGACTTCTACGCACGCGGGCACATCCGCAGCATCGCGGGCGTCGTCGGCACCGACCCGGTCCCGCTGATCAGTGAATACGACCGCGAGCACGGGCCGCCCGGGGCGATGAGGGCCGCTGACATCTTCGAGCCGTCCACCCCGATCAAGATCCGCGAGCGGCACTCGCCCAGCCT
>JBAUAY010000748.1:0-9880 GCA_049676235.1 Streptosporangiaceae bacterium | reverse complement strand
TACGCCGCGGAGGTGCTGGACGTCCCGCCGGAACGGATGGCGCTCGTCGCCGCGCACGACTGGGACTGTCACGGCGCCAAGCGGGCCGGGCTGATCACCGGCTGGGTGAGCCGCAAGTCCGGCGGCTACGGCGCCCCGTTCGAGCCGCCCGACGTGGTAGGCGAGGACCTGACCGAGGTCGCCGCGAAACTGCTCGCCCTCGATCCGTGAAACACCGATGATCCTGCCGCGGTCCCGTTGTCTGAGTTGCAGGACCCCGTAAAGGAGAAAGACATGACCGCAGGCAAGATCACCGGCGTGCGCACGGTCGGCGTGCCGGTCTCGGACCAGGACCGGGCGATCGACTTCTACATGGGCACGCTCGGCTTCGAAAAGCGCCTCGACGTCGACATGGGCGGCGGCCGCCGCTGGGTCGAGGTCGCCCCGAGCGGGGCGGCGACCTCGATCGCGCTGGTGTCCGCGCACGACGGCCTGCCGGCCGGCGTGGAGACCGGCATCAGGTTCGTGGCCGCCGACGCCGATGCGGTGCACGCCGGGATGCGGGCCAGCGGCGTCGACGCGGACGAGGTGCTCCGCTGGGAGGGTGTGCCGCCCATGTTCGCCTTCCGGGACCAGGACGGCAACGGGATGGAGATCGTCGAACCACGCTGAGGCTGTCCGGGCCGCGCTGACCGGGAAGCCACGCGCTGCGCCATCTCATCTGCCTCCTCATCGCTGACCGTCAACTGAAGCTGCGTGACACCGGATAAACGGCCTCCTATTTTGACCGGGGAGAAAGGTAAATGAACCAGCAATTGTCCGGCATAATGCGCCAGCAGAATGGCCTCGGGTGTACTACGCCGGACCGGCCAGCTCATTAACCGTCCCGGCGTAAGATCAGGGCCGCGAATGGCAGGAGCGCACGGCCGTGCCGGCCATACTCGGGCGCGGACACTTTCGGACACGACGCTGGCCAGCCCAGCGCAGTGGTCGACCCGGGCTGGCGGCGGCTCACACGCGGGACAGCACGCCGGCCAGCGGGCCGGGCAGCCGGGTGAGATCGAGCGCCGCGGCGAGCACGTGGCCGTAGTGGATCTTCCGGCCCGAGCGGGTGCCCATGAAGCGGCGTAGCTGCTGTTCGCGGGTCCGGTTCCGCTGGGCGGGCTGCCTGGTGAAGGTGCGGAAGCGCCCGAGCTCGCCCTGTGCCTCGATCAGCTGCTCGACTTGGCCGACGCCGAGCGAGCGGATCAGCTCGTCTTCCAGGTCCGCCACGCAGACGAAGAAACCGAGCCGGGCCAGGCCGGCCCGGTCCAGCCCGGCACCCAGCCCGGCCTGCTCCAGGCTGCGACAGAAATCGCGCTCCTCCCCCTGGTCGCAAAGGCCGGCCAGCCGGACGCCGAAGCCCCGCGGGCCGAACAGGCCGAGGAAGTGCCCGATGTTGGTCGCGCCGCCCATCGGCACGATGAAGACGCCCTCGTCGCGCAGGTTACGGCCGCGGCGGGCGGCCAGCGTCTCCAGGGCTGCCTGGTCGCTCATGCCCTCCACCAGCACGACCGCGCAGGAGCCCGGATCGCCGCGAGCCCGCGTCGCCGCGGCGACCAGCGCGACGCTGCTGCCCCCAGCCGCCTCAGTCACCGCGGCGAGCGACTCCTCATCCACGTCCCCTAGTCTCGCAGCTGCTTTGTCTGCAGTTCCGGGGGTTATAACACCCAGAACTGCAGACAAAGCGGGCGGCGCCGCCGATCATGACGGCAGTTCGTCGCCGGCCCGCTCGCGCACCATGTACTCGGCGTACCAGTCGGGCCAGTTCGGGTCGGCATGGCCGATACGCTTCTCGTGCTCGCCGTGGGCGGCCGACGCCCGCCGAAGCGCGCCCGCCAGATCGCTCGACGACGCGAAGGACGTGGTAGCCGGGTCGATCCGGCCGGGCAGCCGCGTGGTGACCTCCTGGAACAGCCAGCCGTTGCCGTCCGGATCGCTGAACGAGGCGAACGAGCCGTAGCTGCTGTGCCCGGGCGCCGGCCCGGCTACCCGGCCGGCGTCGTGGAATCGAGCGCCTGGCGTCCCCTCGTGGAACACCTCGCTCACATCCACACCGCGCGCCACCAGCTCGTCACGCGCAGCCTCGACGTCGGAGACGACCAGGTACAGGCCCTGGGCCGAACCGGGTGCGGCCGACGTGAGGTTCGTGCCAAATTGGACCGAGCACCCGGCGCCCGGCGGCGTGAACTGGATCAGCCGGAAGTCGTCACCGGCGGCGACGTCGGCGTCGAGCCTCCAGCCGAGGCTCCGGTAGAACTCCTTCGCGCGGTCGACATCCGAGACGGGGATGAGAACGACCTCGAGCGTCATGTCGACGTTCCTGACGCTCGCGCTCCCGCTGGCGTCGTTGCTGCTGACTTCCGTCGTGCTCATAGCGGCCTCCCTAGGTTGTGTTAGGACTAATCCTCGCGCGTCGACCGCTGACTCGCACCCAGCGGATGCCCTGGTCGATCCCCTGGTCAGCCGCCGCGGGACGCGTTGCTGCTACCCGGAGAGCACCCGCCGGGCCACTGGCCGGCTCTGGCCCTAGCTGAGCCCGTCGAACGCGCCGGCGTCGTGGCGGGGATGGCCGTCGACGATGGTGGCGAGCACGGCCAGGCCGCCGATGCGCTCCGGGCTGACCGCGGTGGGGTCCTCGGACAGCACCACCAGGTCGGCGAGCATCCCCGGGGCGATCGAGCCCTTGACGTGCTCCTGGCGGCTGGCGTAGGCCGACCCGCGGGTGTAGGCGTGCAGCGCCTGTTGCGCGGTGATCGCCTCGCCGGGGTTGAACGGCGCGCCGGAGGCGGTGCGCCGGTTCACCATGTCGGCGATGCCGAGCAGCGGCGCCCCGGCTACGACCGGCCGGTCCGAGCTGCCCGGCAGCACCATGCCCGCCTCGAGCAGGGACCGCTGCCGGTAGAGCCAGTCGTGCCGGGCCGCGCCGACCGCGGCGAGCATGCCGTCGCCGAGTTCGGTGGCGAAACGGCCTTGCGGCACGGCGATCACGCCGAGCCCGGCGGCCCGGGCGACCTGGCGGGGCTGGGCCACCGCGAAGTGCTCGATGCGATGCCGCGGGTCGCGCCGCGGGTGCGCCTCCAGCGCCTGCTCGTACGCGTCGAGCACCACATCGATGGCCAGGTCGCCGATCGCGTGCGTGGCGACCTGCCAGCCGGAGCGGTGCGCAGCGATGATCGTGGCCCGCAACTCAGCCGCATCGGCCTGCAGGTAGCCACGGCCCTCCCCATTCCCGTCGTACGGGTCGATCAGGGCGGCGGTCCGCCCCACCAGGGATCCGTCGGCGAATATCTTCACCGCGCCGAGCCGGAGCCAGTCGTCGCCGAAGCCGGTCTTGATGCCCAGGTCAAGCCCGGCCACCAGGCCGTCGCCTGCGTGCGCGCCGAGGGCGTGCAGGACCTCGCTGGCCGGCATCAGCTCGACCCGGACCCCGAGCCTGCCGGTGTCCCTGGCGGCCTGGTAGGCGGCAAGCTCGGCCGGACTGTGCGCGACCCAGCCGCCGCCGATACCGGCCTCGGTGCAGCTGGTGACGCCTTCCTTCAGGTATTCCGCGGCGGCCAGCCCGATGGCCTGCGTCAGCTCGGCCAGCGGGTACGGGTAGACCAGGCTGCCGACCAGGAGCTGGGCCCGTTCCTCGAGTAGGCCGGTGGGACGTCCGCCTGAGTCGGTGGCGACCCGGCCGCCGGGCAGCTGGGTGCCCGCCTCCTCCAGGCTGAGATCGGCCAGGACCAGGCTGTTCACCACGCACATGTGCCCGGAGGTATGGCGCAGCCATACCCGCCGCCCCGGCGCGGCCCGGTCCAGGGCGTCCCGGTCCGGGTGGGCGCCGAGCTTGTTCTGGTCGTAGCCGGACCCGATCACCCAGTCCCCCGGGGCCGTCGTCTCCGCCCGGTGGGCCACCGCCGCATACAGCTCGTCGAGACGGCCGACCGCGGACGAGCGCAGGTCGACTTCGGCCAGGGACATGCCGAACCCGATCATATGGTTGTGCGCGTCGTGAAACCCGGGCAGCACGGTCGCGCCACGCAGGTCGACCACCCGGCCAGCGCCGGCCGGGTCCGCGTCCAGGGCCTCGATCCGGCCGCCCGCGATGGCGACGGCCGAGGCCCGCGGCCGGGCCGAGGGGTCGGGGTCCATGGTCAGTACGTTGGCGTTGACCAACGCCAGGTCGGTCACGGCGCTACTGATCGGCCAGTAGGGCCGCGATCGGGGTACTGTCCAGGGCGGCGATGGCCCGGCAGATCCGCTCGACGTCGATGACCCGGTGATCGGACCAGGTCCGCGGGCAGCAGGTGCATCGCTACAGGATTCCATAACCGGGCGCACCTCGCGTAACCAACGCCCGCCTGGTCGCGCTCGGAGCGGGCGGGGGTGCGGGCAGCCGGGTCCGTTCGGTCAATAATGAATGATCCCGAACGGACCCGGTGTTACGGTCCCGGCCATCACCGGGCTCCGCTGGGCTGGCGGGCTAGGGATTTCCCCCGCCCGAACGGTCGGGTTTCCCGCATTGCCGTCCGCGAGACGGCTAGGTACGCTGCCTGGTAGTGGCAGTGCACCGCCTGCCCGCTTCCGAGCCAGCGACCGGCCCGCGCCGACGATGGCGACGAGGACAAGGGTCCACGACTCGCGGGCGTTCGTTAGTCGCGCCATTTAATGGTGGCGGGCTTTTGGTCATGCCATTCATCCATGGCGGGCAGACGCGGGCCGACCCGCCGGGAAGAAATGATCATGACTCAGGACAAGGCGCGGAAGACCGCCACCCGGCAGCGCATGGCCGAGACCGGTGAGCCCTACAGCGTGGCCAGGCACGCGGTCGAGAGCGAGTACTCCGAAGCCACAGTGGACGACGCCGCCGGGGACAGGGCCGCCGGGGACGGGGCCGCCGGGGACAGCGGCGGCGAAGCCGGGCTGAGCGCGCAGGAGCGCGCGGACCAAATGCGGTTCATGGCCGAGCAGGCGCAGGAGCGGGCCGAACGGGTCCGGGAGCGGGCCGAGCAGGCGAACGAGGCGGCCATGATGGCGCAGGAGGCCGCCGATATGGCGGCCGAGGCCGCCAACCTCACCCGTGAGTGGGCCGACGAGCAGGAACAAGAGCAAGCGCAGTTGCGGGCCGCCCAGGCCCGGGCCGCGGCGCAGGAGGCGCAGCGCCGGGCCGACCGGGTCGAGCGGGAGGCCGACCGGGCCGAGGACGAAGCCGGCCGGGCCGAAGAGGAAGCCGACGAGGCTGAGGAAGAAGCCTGCGAGGCAGCGGATGACGGCTGGGAGTCCGGCCGTCGGCCGCACTATCGGGCTCGGCAGGTCCACTACCACCACCAGGGCCATCGGGGCGGCCCGCGGCCGCCGCGCCCGCCGCGGCCCCCGCGTCCCCCGGGATGGCACGGAGAGCCTGCCGACCGGATATCGGACCGGGTCGGCCAGGTCCTGCAGCGGCTCGACGAGTTCAGGGAGCGGGCGGAAGGGATGGTGAGCCAGTTCGAGCGCGTCTTTAACCTGACCCGCGACCGGGACTCGCGCCCCGACCTGGCCACGCGCGCCGACCAGGCGCCAGGCCCACCCGAGCCTGCTGAGCCCCCCGAGCACCCCGAGTCTCCCGAGCACCCCGAGTCTCCCGAGCACCATGGGTCTCCCGGGCACCCCGCTCCCGACTCAGGCTGACGCCGTTCGGTTCATGCACCGCCGCGGGCCCGGCCCGCGGCGGTGTTTCGCCGCGGCGGCGCAGGTAAGGGATGATCTTGAGCCATGGGGAACCTGGCGGAAGACGGCGGCCTGACCGTGCGCCCGGCGCGGCCTGAGGACTTTGACACGATCATCGCGGTGATCGATGACTGGTGGGGGCGCCCGGCCTCGAGGGACCTCACCCGCCTCTTCCTCGACCACTTCTTCGACACCAGCCTGATCGCCGAGCGCGACGGGGAACTGGCCGGCTTCCTCATCGGCTTCCTGTCCCCCGCCAAGCCCCGCCAGGCTTACATCCACTTCGCCGGGGTGGCGCCCGCGTGGCGCGGCGCGGGCCTGGCCCGCAGCCTATACGAGCAGTTCTTCGACCGGGCCCGCCAGGACGGGCGTACCGTCGTCAAGGCGATTACCTCCCCGCAGAACGGACCGTCCATCGCTTTCCACCGGGCGATGGGGTTCACCGTCTCAGACCCGGTCCAGGACTACGACGGGCCGGCGCTCGACCGGGTCGTCTTCGTCCGCTCCGTGTAAGCGCGGACGGCGCTGGCAGGCAGGTATATCGGCGTGCCGCTCAGGGGCCGCTCGGTGGTCACTTCGGTGATTACTTAGTGCCGAGTTGTTATTAGCTGGCTCGCTCAGCGAGCCGCGTTCCGTCCCCAGACCCGGCCGAGGAGCAGGTAAACAACGCCGCCGAGGGGGATCTGGATCAGGCAGGCGACCGCCCACGCCCATTTGGGCAAGAAACGTACCTGGTTGGCCCGGGCCAAGTCGGTCAGGCAGAAGGCCTCCCAGCCGACCACGAGGGCAAAAGCGAAGAGGAGAACAAGCGCGGCAAGCACGGTACCCCACCTCCGCAATCCAGAAGTAATGCGTCCGCTATCAAGATAATGGCCCGGCGAGGGACATCGACGCCCGCACCGGGCTGAATCCAGCCGGCACGATGTTCCATCGAGCCGGTGATAGCCGGCTCAATGCTCCATCGAGCCGGCAGAGGACGGAGCCGGCGGCGGCTGTCCTCGAGCAGCGAGGCGTACTGGGGCACCTCGCCCTGGCGTAGCGCGGGGGCGGCGGTCGTGCCGCGGACGATCAGGTGCGGCACGACGACGTCTTCCCGGCCGGGGGCGGCCGTCCCTTCCAGCCGGGCGGCGGGAGCCTCGGATCCGAGCAGCAGCAGTGCCTCGCAGCGGTAGTCCAGCAAGGTCTCGATCGCGCGGTCCTCACCCCGGCTCGGCGTCAAGGCGCTGAGCGCGATGTCATAGCCGGCGGGTTCGGCGGCCAGGTAGATGCCCCCGAGCAGGTCGGCGTGGAACGGGTAGCCCATAGTGAGATTGCTAGAGCGCTCTAGAAAGAGGGTGGCCTTGATGGAAGCGGACCTGATGCGAACGGCACCGGTGCGACTGGCCGTCTGCGCCGAGATGGTCTTCCTCGACCTGCCCTTCACCGAACGGGTCCGGCGGATCGCCGAGGCCGGCTTCGACGTCGAGATCTGGGACTGGACCCGGCACGACATCGACGCCCTGGCCGCCACCGGGGCGATGTTCTCGTCCATGACCGGCTACGTCCGGGGCGACTTCGGCGACGGCGCGGCTGAACTGGTCCGCACCGCCGAGCAGTCCATCGCGGTCGCGGCCCAGCTCGGCTGCCCCCGGCTGAACCTGCACGGCACCGGCCTGGACGACAAGGGCCTGCCGGTGAATCCCGGGCCCGAGATGCCGGGCCCGCTGTGGATATCGGCCGCGCGGACCCTGACCCGGCTCGGCGAGCTGGCCGAACGGGCCGGGGTCACCTTCTGCCTGGAGAACTTGAACACCGCCGTCGACCACCCCGGCGTTCCGTTCGCGCGGGCCGCCGACACGCTCGCCCTGGTTGAGGCGGTCGGCCACCCGCGGATCAAGATGATGCTCGACCTGTACCACGCCCAGATCGGCGAGGGGAACCTGATCGAGTTGATCCGGCGGGCCGGGCCGCTGATCGGCGAGATCCAGGTCGCGGACGTGCCCGGCCGGTGCGAGCCCGGCACCGGGGAGATCAACTATCCGGCTATCGCCGGCGCGCTGGCTGACATGGGCTACCCGGGCACCGTCGGCCTGGAAGCCTGGGCCGCCGACGGCGACAGCGACCGCGCCCTGGACCGGTTCCGGGCCGCCTTCACCCTCCCCGTGACGGATGGAGAACCGTCATGACCGCGGTCTTCACGAGCCGCAGCCAACCGGGGATGCCGTAGCCGAGCTCGATCTGGTGGCCGAGGTTCGGGCGCCGTGGATGGGCCACTAGCTTTAGATCCTGTGACCCGGGCTCGCATCGTGTGGCCGACACTGATCGCCATGTGCGGCCTGCCGTTCGCCGGCAAATCCGTCCTGGCCAGGTCGCTGAGCCACGAACTTGGCATCAGGCTGCTGTCTTACGATTTCGAGATCTACCTGCCCTATAGGCACCTGGTACCGCCCGGCTCGTCGGTGGCGGCCGAGTACGACTTCGTCCAGGACATCGCCCGCAGGCAGATCGGCGCGCTCCTGGCCGCAGGCGAGTCCCTGGTCTATGACGACCTGCTACTGGGACGAGACGACCGGCGGAAGCTGGCCGCCGTGACCCGTCACCACCAGGCCGACCTCGTGCTTGTCTACCTCGACACCCCACTGGAGGTGATCGATCAGCGCCAGGCGGAGAATGCGCGGACGCGGACACGGCACAGCGTCCCCGAGGGCGAGATGCGGCTGGAAGCCTCGCTGCTTGAGCCGCCAGACGCCACCGAGCAGGCGATCTCCGTCCGGCCAGACGATGACCTGACGGACGTCCTGACCAGGATCAGCGGCCGCCTCCGCCCGGAGGGGCACACGTCTCTGTTACCGCAGCTGCGGGGCGTTACCATCGGCTAGTGCTGTCGTTTTCCGCTCAGACCCGCGCCGCGAACCTCACCAGGATGGCCGAGGACCGGTTCGACGTGCTGGTCATCGGGGGCGGGATCACCGGCGTCGGGATCGCCCTGGACGCCGCGGCGCGCGGCCTGTCGGTGGCCCTGGCGGAGAAGGACGACTTCGCGGCGGGCACTTCGGGACGCTCCTCCCGGCTGGTACACGGGGGCCTGCGGTACCTGGAACATGGTGAGTTCGGCCTGGTGAGGGAATCGCTGCGGGAGCGGGGCATCTTGTTCCGGCTGGCGCCGCACCTGGTCCGGCCGGTACCGATGTACATGCTGGCCGACGACCTGCGTCACCGGGCCACGTACCGGGTCGGGCTGACCGGGTACGAGCTGCTGGCGGCGGGCCAGAACATCGGCTACCACCGGTCGGTGAGCGGCAGGCAGGTCCTTGCGGCCATCCCCGGCCTGGGCGGACGGTCGCGCGGCTTCCGGTACTTCGAGTGCCAGGTGGACGACGCCCGGCTGACCATCGAGGTGGCCCGGGCCGCGCATGCCTTCGGCGCCCGGCTGGCCAACCACGCCCGGGTGACCGAGCTTCTCGGCGAGGGCCGGGTGACGGGCGCGGTCGTGGCAGACGAGATGACCGGACAGCGGTTCGAGGTCCGGGCCCGGGCCGTGGTCAACGCGACCGGGGTCTGGGCCGACGCGGTCACGCGACTGGCCGGGGCGGGGCTGGCCGGGGCTGGGCTGGCCCAGGCCGGGCTGGCGGGGGTAGGCGGCGGGCGACTGCTGCCGAGCAAGGGCGTCCACCTGGTGTTCGCCCCGGGCGCGGTCCGGACCACGGCGGCGCTGGTCGCTCCTTCGGGGGCGGACGACGGGCGGTACATCTTCATCGTCCCGTGGGAGGACCGGGTGTACGCCGGGACGACCGACACTGCCTACACCGGCGACCTGGACCACCCGGCGGTCGACGCGGCCGACCGTGACTACCTCCTGTCGGCAGTGGCCCGGAACTTCCCGGGCGTGACCGAGCGCGACGTCGTGGCTTCCTGGGCGGGGCTGCGCCCCCTGCTGAGCCAGGACGAGGAGCTGGGCGACGCCCGGACCAGCGACCTGTCCAGGAAGCACGCGATCTTCACCGGTCCGTTCGGCCTGTTCACCATCACCGGCGGGAAGCTGACCACGTACCGGGCCATGGCCGAGGACCTAGTGGACCGGATCGCCGCCGTCCTCGGCGGGGCCGGGCCGTGCCAGACGCGGAGCATCTCGCTCGGGTTGCACGGGTCGCCGGGCGCGGCCGTGCGCATGGCCCGGGCCGAGGTGGGC
>JBAUAY010000747.1:0-1952 GCA_049676235.1 Streptosporangiaceae bacterium | reverse complement strand
TGATCTTGAGCTCGGCTTGGCATTGCGCTATGGTCAGCGGCGTCGGCGCCGGGAGCTGCTTGGCGTCCCGGACCGGACCGCCCACATCGGGAACGGGGCGGACAGCGGCCACCTGGGTCGCCGCGCTGGCCGCGGAGACCGCCACGGTCGCGGCAGGCGCGGCCATCGACAGTGCGGCGAGGCCGCCCACCGCGGCGACCGGGAGAACGGCCCGGGCGGTCATTCGCGTGAGCCCGGACCGGCCACGCGACGATGCGCGGCCAGGAGGCGATGCGGCGCTGTGCGCCGACCTTTGGGAGAACACCGTTGTTTCACTCCTTTGACGACGCCGGGTGCCCGGATACGGGGTAAGCCACGGGCACATGGCCGGTGCGCGGGCCCAGCCCGTTCGGCCCGGTAGTCGCGCCACGCACCTGAACCGTTATCCCACAGGCCAGTACGGAAGTCGATAGAAATCCTTATTTACGCTCAGATTCTGGTGATGATCCTGTTGGGTAATGTCGCATTAATAGCGCAACATGTGCCGGTTTTGCCACGGAAAGTAACCGATTTCACCAGCGACCTCGCGGCAAAAGACCCCATATGTCCCATAACGGGGGATCTGAAACTTAACTGAGGGTGACTATGCTCCAGTACCGTTATGACCGTTTTATTGTGATTTCTGTCGTTTTGTCCGTTTCGGATGTGAAGTGCTCGCGGTCACGGGAACTGATGCGGCGGCTAACAGGTCCAGGCTGGTTCCGGGTTCGAGCCGGGCGACGGGCACGCCGCTGGGGGCGGCGGCCACGGACATCATCCTGGTCATCAGGCCTAGCCCCGCTTCGTTCAGGATCGCGTCGTGGATCGCGTAGCCGCGGGCGGGCGCGACGGCACGGAAGTAGTCGATCATCTCCCCGGCCTTCAGCCACGGGGCGCTGATCGGGAGGAGCAGGGTCGGGACGGGATCTTCGGGGACGGTGTACGAGTCACCGGGGTGGAACAGCTCGCCCTCGACCAGGAACCCGGTGTTCACGACCAGCGGGATGTCCCGGTGGATCAGCGCGTGGTCCACGCCATAGACGTGCACGGAGAAGCCGACGACCTCCAGCGCGTCCCCGTGCTGCACCTCGTGCACCCGGTCGCCGAACTCGCCGAACTGCGCGCAGATCGACTGGTTGGCCCACAGGGTCAGCCCCGGGTCGCTAGACAGCGCGGCGCGGATCGCGTCCGCGTCGAGGTGGTCCGGGTGCTCGTGGGTGACCATCACGGCGGTGGCCCCGTCCAGGGCCGCGGCCGCGTCGCTGAACGAGCCCGGGTCGATGACCAGCACGGCGCCGTCCTTGTCCAGCCTGACGCAGGAGTGACCAAGCTTGGTGAACCGCATCACGAGCCTCCAGCCTGACGGGGGTCATGGGTGCCGCGCCGGGTACGAGATGGCCCCCACGATACAGCGGGCACGAACGAGCTCGTTTGGCGCTATGGGTGGTCAGATCGCCGGGATCAGGCGAAGGCGGCGGTCGGCTCGCAGTGGCTGGCCGCTACTTCGACGGCCGCGCGCACGAAGCCGGCCACCGCGCGCGAGCGGCTGGTGTCCGGCCAGGCGGCCATGACCTCGCTGGGGCGCAGATCGCTGACCGGCACGAACACCACGTCCGCGGTGCGGTGCTGGTCGGCGACGGAGATCGGCACGAAGGCGACCGCGTTGCTGAGTGTGACGGCGTCCAGAAGCTGGCTGATGTCGTTGATTTCTGGGCCTGACGCGGTCTCGGCGTGCTGATCCGGGGCCGGGCTGGGGCTGTCGGCGCCGGTCCAGTAGGCGTGAGCGGCGGGGTCGGCCTGGCCAGCCCAGCGCGGCATCGGCTGGCCGGCCAGATCGGCGCGGCGCAGTTCGGGCCGGCCAGCCAGGGGATGGCCGGCGGGGAGGACCGCGACGCGGCGTTCGGTCAGTAGCAGTTCGGTGTCCAGGCCGCGCT
>JBAUAY010000746.1:0-4998 GCA_049676235.1 Streptosporangiaceae bacterium | reverse complement strand
CGGGCTGGTCGGTGACGTATCCGATGCGGACCGGGTGGCCCTGGCGTTCGCCGGTGGCCAGCCAGTAATCGCGCCACCAGCCGCTTTCTGTGGGGGCGGCGACGAACGGCTCGTCCCACAGCTGGTGGAAGGAGATCTGATCACGGGCCGCGAGCGGATGGGTGGCGGGGAGCGCGACCCAGCGGGCTCGGTGAGCAGCACCTCGATCCGCACGGCGTCCTGGCCGGGGAACGGCAGCCGCAGCAAGGCAGCGTCGACATCGCCGCTGGCGAGCCCGGCGGTGGGGTCCGACCAGGCGGCCTGCTGCATGTCCACCCGCCAGCCCGGCCGGCGGCGGGCGAACGCCGCGATGATCTGCTGAGTGGCCTCGTTGGCGGCGCTGGACATGAATCCGACCCGCAGCGCCTGGGCCGCGCGGCTGGCGGCGGCCTTGGTCTCCCGAAGCGCCTGGTCCCAGCCGTCCAGCACGGCGAGGGTTCGGTCGGCCAGCGCCTGGCCTGCCGGGGTGAGGGTCATCCCGGCCCGGGACCGGGTGAACAGCGGCATTCCCAGCTGGCTCTCCAGCTGCTTGATCTGCTTGGTCAGCGCCGGCTGTGACACAAACAGCCGCTCCGCCGCGCGGGTGAGGTTTCCTTCGGCGGCGACGGCGGCGAAATAGCGCAGCAGCCGGGTGTCCACATCCATGCCATCAGGTTATGACCGCATGTATTGGACGCGGGGCTGGCCGCCAACGAGGCTTGACCTGCTAGCCGGCCAAGGGAAGCGTATGCCCACGTCAGGCTGCGCCCGCAGATGAGAGAACAAGGAAGCGCTCAAGAAGGAGTTCTGATGGGGCGAGTGGTCTTGCAGATGGGTGTCACGCTGGACGGGTACGTCGCGGGGGCGGGCGGCGAAGGTGACTGGGGGCTCCCGGCCGAGCATCCGGACGTGCGCGCGTGGAAGGTCGCATCCCTGCGCCAGGTCGGAACGCACATCATGGGACGCGTCACCTACGAGCAGATGGCCGGGTACTGGCCGAACGCGACTGGCGAGTACGCGGAGTTCATGAACAAGCTTCCCAAGGTCGTCTTCTCTAAGACGTTGCCAGCCGCCGAATGGTCCGGCTCCCGGATTGCCCGCGGTGACCTCACCGAGGAGATCGCCGCCCTCAAGAGCGGATCCGGTGGCGTGGTCATGGCCCACGGCGGCGCCGCGTTCGTTCAGGCGCTCTCCAGGCTCGGCTTGATCGCCGAGTACCGCCTGGTCATCCTCCCAGTCGCGCTGGGCAGTGGGCTGCCGCTGTTCAAGGATCTGACCAAGCCGCTACGAGTGGATCTCACCGAGGCCAAGAGTTTTCCTGACGGAACGGTTATCCACGTTTACCAGCCGATCACAACCACGGGATAACACCTGGGGCCAAACTCAATGCCGCCATAACGGGCGAGATTACTCGGACCGCCCATTCGGCCCATCGGCGCCGGAGGCCGCCGACAGCCGGGGAAGGTCCTTGAGCTTAAGCGCGAGCTCGACGGTCAGGCGCAGGTCACCGCGGGCGGGATCGCCGCCGAGTAGGCGGCGGATGGCCCGCAGGCGGTAGGTGAGCGTGTTCGGATGGACGTAGAGCCGCCGCGCGGTCTCCTTGGCGTTGTAGTCGGCTTCCACATAGGCCCGGAGCGTCGCGACGAGCGCGGTACCGCGTTCGGCGTCGTAGCGGCTGAGCGGCCCCAGGGCGTCGTCGACGAAGTCGTGCCGGTGCTGCGATCCGCCGCCGTCGAGCAGGATGCGGTAGACGCCGAGGTGCTCGAACGCCAGCGGCCGGTCGGCGATGTCGAGCCTGCGCGCCAGCTCCAGGGCCTGCTCGGCCTCGTGCAGCCCGTGGCCCAGCTCCCGGACGGTGCGCAGGGGAGAGCTGACGGCCAGGTGGACCCGCGCGCCCGGCCCGACGTGCTCGGAGGCGGCGCGGACCCGGTCGAGCAGGTCAGCCGCTACGTCCAGGTCCCGCGCCAGGTTCTCCGGGGTCGCAGGCAGCAGCATCAGGAAGCCAGATCGCCAGGGGACGACCGCGGCGGCACCGACGACCTGGAGGCAGATGCGCTGCACCGCAGGATAAAGGCGTGCCTGGGGCACCTGGACCTCATCCCGCCAGCGGGCGCTCGGATGGCTGGCCGACCGGCGCCAGCTCGCGTGCACCTGGGCGAATCGCCACGGTCCGGCGATCGTGTAACCGAGGTCGGCCAGCATCCGGTTGACGTCCCGATCGTCGCGGTGCTCGCCGCTCGAAAGGTCCCGCAACAGGTCCCCCTTGAGCCGGAGCTCGAGCTCGTAGGAGGTCCGCTCGTGCAACATCTCCAGGGCAAAGATGGTCGCGGCGTGCTCGATCGCCCGAGCGTCGATCTCGTCGAGCGGGGCGGCGCCATCCCAGACCGCCAGGTAACCGCCGAAGTGGCTGCCCACGGCGATCGGCGCGAGCACCGGCCGACCGCCCCCGTCCTGCCCCCGCCGCCACCAGACCTCGCGCTGGCCATGGTCGAGCCAGTGCTCGTCGGGCTGCAGCTCTTCGGGCCAGCGGCTGGTGGCGAGCGGCCGCAGCGCCGGGTCCAGGACCATCACCGGCCGGTTCACCAGGTCGGCGAGGCGCTCCGCCAGCGGTCCCATGCCAGGCGCGCCAAACGCGGTCTGCGACAGCTCACGCTGCAGGAAGATCGCCCGCTCCAGCTGGCGGCCTTGCGCGCGCACCTGGCGGAACAGGTGGGCGGATTGCACGCTGACGGCCAGCAGCGGGGCTATCAGGTTCAGCAGCTCGAGGTCCTCGTCGGTGAACGGGCCGCCACGTTTGTTGATCGCGTGGCATACGCCGATGGCCTGGTCCTCGACGATCAGCGGGACCGTCAGGCTCGTCCGGGCGTCGAACAGGTCGACGAACCGCCGGATCAGCCGCGAGTCGCCCACGGCGTCATTGGTCAGGTACGCGCGGCCAGACAGGAACACCTTGACCGCGTTGCCCCCGTCCCGCAGCGGCACGTGGTAGGCGGCGATCCGCTCCGGGTCGTCGAACCCGAACGCGGGCTGCTGGAGCACCAACTCCGAACGCTCCGGGTCGTACAGCATGAAACCGGCGCTCTCGACGTTGAGCAGTTCCCTGATCGTCCTGATCAGGGCGGCTAGCGCCTGCTCGTAGTCGGCGGTCGAGGCCATGGCCCGGCCGACCTGCATCAGCGCGTGGACACGGCGTTCCTCGGCTTCGACCCGCACCGGCACCCTTTCGGTGGACAGCGCCTTGGGCCATCGTAACAACGGTCCGGCGCGAAGCATGTGGTGATGACACATGGATCGGGCTGTGGTCGCGGGCGACGCTGCTTCCCAAGTCCGTCGTCGAGGGAGCCGAGGGAGGGCCATGTACACCGTCGACATCGACACCGGGGGGACGATGACCGATGGGCTCGTGTGGGACGGCACGACCATGGTCACCGTCAAGGTGGACACCACGCCGCACGATCTCACCGTGTCGTTCCGCGAGCTCCTCGGGGAGGCGGCACGGCAACTGGGGTTCGGCGGCGACCTCGGCGCGTTCCTCGACGAGGTGTCCCTGATCCGCTGGACGTCGACGATCACCTCGAACACGCTGGGTGAACGCAAGGGCGCCAAGCTGGGGCTACTGGTCCAGCCGGGCAGCGAGCGCAGCCTGTACGGCGACGGACCGTCGCCCGCGGTCGGCACCCTCGTCGCCGAGCGCAATGTGGTCGGCGTCGACGCCCACGCCGACGGGCAGGGCGTGCTCGACGCGGTCCGAAAGCTGCTGGAGGACGGCGCCCGCCGCATCTGCGTCAGCCTGGATAGCTTCCCGGAGGCCGAGCAGGAGCAGGCGGTCAAGCGGATCGTCGAGTCGCAGTACCGCGACCACTACCTGGGCTCCGTGCCCGTCCTGCTGGCCAGCGACATGGCCCAGGTCGACGACGGGCAGACCCGGACGCACTGCGCGCTCATCAACGCCTACGTGCACAGCCAGCTGGCGACCTCGCTGTTCAAGGCCGAAGACATGCTGCGCTACGACGAGGGCTGGACCGGCGCCCTCCTGGTCGGCCACACCAACGGCGGCGTGGCGAGGGTCGGCAAGACCAAGGCCGTGGACACGATCGAGTCCGGACCTGTCTTCGGCACGCATGCCGCCGCGTGGTACGCCCGGGCGTACGGATTGGACCGGGTCGTGTGCCTGGACGTCGGCGGGACCACCGCCAAGGCCAGCGTGGTAGAGGCCGGCCAGCCCCGGTACACCCGCGACGGTAACGTGTTCGGCATCCCGGTCTCCATTCCTCTGGCCATGCTGCGGTCGACGCCGCTGGGCGGCGGCAGCATCGTCCGACCGGACGGCGCGGGCGGGGTGCGGCTGGGCCCGGAGAGCATGGGCGCGGCGCCCGGGCCCGCCTGCTACGGCCTCGGTGGGGACGAGGCGACGCTGACCGACGCGTTCCTCGTGCTCGGCTACCTGGACCCCGCCGGTTTCCTCGACGGCCGCCGCCGGCTAGACGCCGACCAGGCACGAGCGGCCCTGGAGCGGCGGATCGCCGGGCCGTTGGGCATCTCGGTCGACGACGCAGCCCGCAGGATCGCTGACGCCGCGGTCGGGACGGTCGCCGAGCTGGTGGGCTCGACCCTGGCGCGGGCCGGCATCGATCCGGGCGAGGCGGTCCTGTTCGCCTACGGCGGTAACGGCGGGCTGTTCGCCGCCCCGGTCGCGGAGCGTCTCAGCATCGCCAGCGCGCGGGTCTTCGGGCTCGGCCCGGTGCTGTCCGCGTTCGGTTCGGCGGTTTCTGACGTCGTGCACGTCTACGAGCGCAGCCTCGGCGTGGCCGCCGCACCGGGCAGCGACGCCGTCGTCGCCGCGGCCGCCGACATGGAGGCGGCCGGGCGACGGGATCTGGCCGGCGAAGGATTCGACCCGGACGAGGCCGAGACGGAGAACGAACTCGACGTGCACGACGGCCAGGGCCGCCGCACGGTGCGGGCCGGTGACGCCGGGCA
>JBAUAY010000745.1:0-3719 GCA_049676235.1 Streptosporangiaceae bacterium | reverse complement strand
GGCAAGATCGTGATGGGTTGACCCCGGCCTACCAGAGGTCCCGTCTCCCGTCACCCCACGCCGTCAGACGATCCCCGTTGACTTGATCACCGGTCTCTTAACTTCGCGGCTTTGCTGCGCGGGCGCTTCGCGCCCCCTGACCCGGCCGCCCGCTCGCAGACACCGGCAGCAATCAGGGCAAGGGGGTATAGTGACGCACGCCCGCAAACCGTGAATGCGGCCACCGCGGAACCGGGTCTATCTCGCTAACGGTGTTTCCGGCGGTCTTGGTTAGTAGGTCTCGGCGGACGGGAACCGGTCGGCGAAGGTGATCGCGAACGCGTTCAGGGCTGGCTTCCACCGCATCGTCCACCTTGTCCTGCCGGTCCCGGTGGGGTCAAGGGACCGGGTGACCAGGTAGAGGCACTTGATCGCGGCCTGCTCGGTCGGGAAGTGACCTCTGGCTTTGACTGCGCGCCGGTAGCGGGCGTTCAGGGACTCGATCGTTATCTTGAGCCCCGGCGTCAGGCGGGGCTGTGACCTGCGGCGTCCCGTCGTGGACAGTGTCTTTGACGGGACGCGCACGGCCTGACGGACGGTTTTCACCGGTCCGGATCGTTACCTGATCGGGTCCGCGAGGACCGCTGTTCGCCGAGTGCGCGGGCGAGCTGGCGATGGAGCCGGGCGTTGTCGTCGGCGAGTTGCTTGTTGCGGTCGAGGGCAGCGGTGAGCCTGGCGCGCAGCGACGCGTCGGTTGCCCGCTGGCCGGCAGGAATAGCGGCGGCGGAGCCGGTGCCATCCGCCTTCCTCCGGAGCCTGCGGATCTGGTCGCTGATGTCGGGCTGGGTATAGAGCCAGGACCGGGAGATCCCCGCTGCCGTCGCGACGGCGGCGAACGTTACGGGCGTGCCGGTCCGGTCGAGCTCGTGGAGGGCCTGGATGGCCTTCGCCCGGGTCAGCTCGTGCCGCCGGGCCGCGGCTTCGAAGAGCGGGTCACGACGCACCGGCGGCCGCCTCCCTGCCGTCCCGGCTGCCGGTTTGGAGGGCGGTGATGATCTTGTCCAGGTTGGCGGCGACCTGCCGGTTCATCTCCGCGACGCGGGCGTGCCCGTTCGCCTCGGCGGCAGAGATGATTTTCAGGGTCTGCCGCCGCTGGGCATGATGCTGCGGGAGGAACTCCGCGGTCGTGACGAACATCGGGCAGGTCAGGCACGAGTTTGCATGCGGGCAGGTTTGGACCAGGGGAAGCTGGCAGTAGCCGTTCGGCAGCGCTTGTGTCGCCCGGGACAGCTGCTGTTTCGCCCAGGCGGCGTCGCCGAGCGGGCCGTCGGCCCTGAGCTGGACGGGCTGGCCGGCGGCGTTGACCTTGCGGGCCCTTTCCCAGTGGTCACGGACGGTCCTGTCCGACAGCCGGGCGTAATGCGCGGTCATCTGGGGCGAGTCATGGTCGAGGATCTTCTGCACGACGTGCTGCGGGACATCGCGGTTGATCAGGACCGTCCCGAGTGTGTGTCTCCACTGGTGCGGGGTCAGGTGCACGAGCTCGCCGTGCTCGTCGCGGACGTCGCAGTCTTCCAGCCAGCGGTAGAGCGCCAGCCGGTAGGCGGAGCTGCTGAGCGGGTTCTTTCCGTCCGGGTTCTTCGCTGGCCGGGGGAACAGCACGGCCGGGGACGGGTAACGGCCGAGGACCCGCTGCTGCTGCTCGCGGATCAGCGCCAGCAGCTCGTCATCGACGGGGACGAGCGCCTCGCGTTTCATCTTGTGGTTGCGGTAGCGCAGGTAGGGGGCGCCGCTGTCGTCGGTGACGGCACAGTCGAAGGGCAGCTTCAGCGCGTCGGAGACCCGCAGGCCGCAGCGGATGAGGATGAGCGTGACCAGCCGGTAGGCCCGGTTCTTCTCGCGGGCGAGGTTGCCGGGCCGCTCGACCTGGGTCATCACGTGCCCGGCCAGGGCCCGGGGCAGCAGTTCGATGCGGCGGGGCTGGTCACCGGGGAAGAGCATCGCGTCCAGCGGCAGGGCCGGGTCCCAGCCGTGCTGGCGGACCGTGGTGAGGAACAAGCCGATCACGCCGACGTGGACACCCTGCTGCCGCCTGCCTGCCATGGCTGCTTGCAGGTCGGCGAGGTAGTCCTCGAGGACGGCCCGGTCGATGCCGCCGGCGCTGGTGATGCCGCGAGCGTGCAGGAACGCGGCGAACCGGGTGAGGGCGAGGAGGGGCCGGCTGCCGCCGGCGTCCGGGCCGAGGCCGGTGCTCAGCCGCCACCGGATCCAGCGCTTGGCCAGGTCTTTCAGCTGGGGCTGCGGGATGCCGGAGAAGTCCAGGACGCGCCTGCCCTCGAACCCGAGGCGGTGCATCTGCCAGGTGTCGCGGGGGAACTCGGCGTCCCAGCCGGTGCCCTCGGCCAGGTCGGTGAGCTGCCGGCGAGACCAGGCCAGCAGGGCGGCCGCGTTGCTGCGCTTCCCCCCGAACTCTTTCCGCCATTCCTGTTCGGTGCGGTCCAGCAGCGATGATGCGCCGCTTGCGGCCAGGATCCGCACCATGATCATCACGACGATCGGCGGGGCCTTCGCGGCGCGCTCGTCGTGGCGGCACTGCAGCGCGTACTGCACCTCCAGCTTCAGGTGCGCGGGCAGGCTATCCAGCCTGATCCGCTCACCGCGGAGAACGGCGTCGCTGGCCCGGCCTGCGGCGAACTGGCCAGCCGACGGCCGCCCGTGCTCGTTCCAGGTCCTTCCGTGCGCACGGCACAGCACGGCCCCGGGCTCGGCCCACAGCTGGCAGCCGCCGATCCGGCAGTCTGCTGCCGTGCCGGCCGGGGCGGTGCCCGGCATGGTGCCGAGCCAATCTTGCAGGTCCGGCACCCCGGCCCTTTCCCACGCGCGCGCGTGACGGGCGCACAGGCTCTTGCGGCGGGTGACGCCGTAACGGCAGCCCGGTGCCCGGCACCTGGTCAGCGGCGCGTCCTTTCCCCGCCACCGGGGATCGGTCGATGCGGCGAATTCCCCGACGTCGGGCCGGCCCGCTGCCGCCCACCGCTGCCGGTGCCCCTGGCAGAGCCCGTGACCGCAGGCCGTGCGCTCGCACCCGGGGACCAGGCACGGCTTCCCGCCGAACACCGCATCCCCCGGGTCGAAGGCGAGCGCATCGGCCCGGAACTCGGGCCGCACAGCCCCCGCCAGGCTGGCCAGCAGGCCGGGACGCCGGCTCTGCGCACCCTGCCCGGCCGGGATCCAACCGCCGCTCACCAGGACACTTCCTTGCCGGTGAGCCAGCCGGCTTTCTCCAGTGCCGCCCGGGCGTCCTCGGCTGTCAGATGGCCGTAGACGGACGATGTGACGGCCACCGACGAGTGCCCCAGCAGCGTGGAGACGACCTCGACCGGGACGCCGTCGCGCAGCCACCGGGTCGCTGCCGAGTGGCGGAACCAGTGCGGGTCGAAGTCCAGCCCGGTCCTGGCCCTCAGCCGGATGACCAGGTCATAAGCCGCCGCATAGGACCATGCCTGTCCCCGCGGCTCTGCGAACAGGTTGATGAAGACATAGTCACTATCGGTGCCGCCGTACTCTTCATGCAGGTAGTCGGCATAAAGCCGGATCAGGTCGCCGCTGGCGGGAACCGTCCGGCCGCCGGACTTGGCGCAGGCGCCGTTCGCGTTCTCCCGGGAAACGATGCTGATCTCCCGCTCGGCCGCGGCGATGTCCTCATGCCGCAGGCCCAGCGCCTCGCCGGCCCGGCAGCC
>JBAUAY010000744.1:0-3342 GCA_049676235.1 Streptosporangiaceae bacterium | reverse complement strand
GGGCTGCCCGCCCGATGCTCGCGGGTAGACCGCACGAGGCTGCCGGCAACGGCAGTCCCAGATGGATGACCGCCGGCCCGCGCAAGCGGGCGCACAGAACCCGGCCTACAGGCCGGCTCACCCCCTCCATACACCCCTGACCTGCAGCGGGCTCTACGTCGCCAGGGCACGGGGGCACATCGGGGGCACATTAGCGCAGCGGGGCGAATGCGCGGTCGAGCGCGTCGCGTGCCCGGCCGGTGGCCTCGGGCACCAGGTGGCCGTATAGGTCTACGGTGGTCGTGATCGACTTGTGGCCCAGCCAGCGGGATACCTCGGAGATCGGTACGCCCTCGGCAAGCGCCGTGCTGGCGAAGGTGTGCCGCAGGTCGTGAAACGTGGTGTCCGCCAAGAGTCCGGCGGCGGCGAGGGCAGGCTTCCAGATCTCGCGGTTGTAGTAGTCGCGACGGAAAAGCGTCCCCCTAGGCGTGCGGCACAGCACGTCATTCCCGGTGAGGCCGAGCTGCTCGGCGTGGGCGAGCAGGTGAAGTCGGCCACCCAGCGGCGGTTCGGCGCTGGGGCGGTGAAGTCCCGCCCCAGCAGGTCCGGTGCCCGCTGGCCGTCTTTGCCCGGCGCCGTGGTGCGGACCTTGCGGCCGCGCCGCGCGCCCTGCAGGCCCAGGTCGCGCATCAGCCGCTCCACGGTGCACCGGGCGTGCTGATGCCCTGCCGGTTCAGCGCGAGCCAGACCTTGTCCGCGCCGTAGACCTCGTAGTTCTCCTTCCACACCCGGGTGATCGCGGCCCGCAGCTGCCCATCGCGCATCGTCCGCGCGGACGGCGGCCTGCTCTTGGCGGCGTAGTAGGTGCTCGGGGCGATCAGCGCGCCGTGCGCGGTCAGCACGCGGCAGATCGGCTCGACTCCGAACACGTCATTGTGCTCGTCGATGAACCTCACGAGCGTGTTAGTGGCCGGTCCAGCTCGGCCGCGAAGAAAGCCGACGCCGCCTTGAGGATCTCATTAGCCCGGCGAAGTTCTTTCACCTCGGCCCGCAGCCTGCGGTCCGTTGTCGCCGTAGGCCTCGTCCGCGGCGACCCAGCCGAACGGCATCCCGGCTGCGGCTGCCCGCTTGATCATCTGCTGCAGAAGCTCCGGTTTGGTCGCGAACCCGGTCCCCGCGGGGACTCCCGCAGCGGCCAGCCGCAGCGGGTCGCCCGTCCAGGAACGCGGCAGGTAGAGCTCCCGGTCGACCAGCGCCCGGCCCTGGCCACTGGAGTAGGCGAGGAACACCCCGATCTGGCAGTTCGTGATTTTCCCCGCCGTGCCGGTGTACTGCCGCTGCACCCCGGCCGAACGCGTGCCGCCCTTCTCGAACCCGGTATCGTCCCCGATCAGGACCCCGTCCGGGTCGCCGAGCGCCCCGGCCACGTAATCCCGCAGGTCGTCACGCACCAGGTCCGCGTCCCACCGGGCCGTCGTGAACAGCCGCTGCATCCCGTCCGGGGCTGTCTCGCCCGCGTGCTCGGCCAGCGACCAGCTGGTCTTGCGCTCCAGGCCGGACAGCATCCCGCCCAGGCACGCCCGCGCCCGGACCCGCACCTCCCGGCGGAAGAAGCGGCTTGCGATCACCGCGAACGCATCATCAAGCCTTGCCCGCAGCCAGGACCCCTCAACATCGTCTACCCTGGCCAGCGCGGCCACCCTGGGTACTTCAGTTCCGGCACTCCCTGAAGCGGCTGGAGTCTAGGCCGTCGCGAGGGCGCGCCGGCAACGGCAGGACTCACGATGCCTGCTCGCCGCCGTTCATCATGGTGATCCAGCTGTGGGGTGCGTCGTCGCCGAGCATGAGGTCGAAGATGTCTTCGGCTCCGGCTGCTTCGGCGGCGCGCGGGAACATGGCCTGCTCGTACTCGCCCAGCGCGGCCTCGACGTCGCGGGAGTGCGCGGCGATGGCCTGGCCGAGTTGGGCTCCGTCCAGCATGGCCAGGTTCGCGCCTTCGCCGTTCGGGGGCGCGAGGTGGGCGGCGTCGCCGAGCAGGGTCGCCCCGGGCACCCGGGCCCAGCGGTGCCCGACCGGGAGTGTGTAGAGGGGGCGCACGACCGGTGCGGTGTCCGTGTCGGTGATCAGCGCGGTGAGCTCGGGTGCCCACCCGCCAAATTCGGCCGCGACCCGCGCCGGTACCGACGCGCCTTCGGCGCCCGCGAGCCAGTCCGCTGGCTTCTTGAGCTCGGCGTAGGCGTGCACGGTGCCGCCCCGTTCCCGATAAGCCAGGAAGCCCTGGCCCGGTGCGAGCGCGAACATCGACCCGGCGCCGACCGCCTGCGCCGTGGCGCGGTGACGGGTGCCGGCGCCGAACAAGAAGGTCTCGACGGAGGTGAAGCCGATGTACCGCGGGGTGGCGCCGGACAGCAGCGGGCGGACCCGTGACCAGGCCCCGTCCGCCCCGATCAGCACGCTCGTAAGGGCGGTGGCGCCGTCGGCGAAGCGCAGCTCGTGGCGCCCCCCGCCCAGGGCCTGCACCTTGCTGACCTTGCGCCCCCAGTGCACGACGCCGTCCGGGAGCGAGTCAAGCAGCAGCTGCCGCAGCTCGCCGCGCGAAACCTCGGGACGCTCGCCCGTGCCGTCGTCGGGCAGGTCGAGCAGAACAGTCCCGGCCCGGTCCAGGACCCGGTACGACTCGCGGCCGGGCAGGACGAGCCCCTGGAACTGCCCGGCCAGGCCGGCCGCCTCGAGCGCTAGCTGCCCATTCGAAGGGTGGATGTCGAGCAGCCCGCCCTGGGTCCGCGCGGCCGCCGAGGCCTCCGCCTCATAGACCATGACCGGGATGCCATGCACGTGCAGGACCCGGGCCAGCACCAGACCGCCGAGGCCAGCCCCCACAACTGTGATCGGTGTCGTCATCGCGCTCTTCCGAACTAGTTGGATTGCTACTCCAATAACGCTAGCACAAGTTTGGAGCGGCGATCCATACGTGGCAGACTGGAGCTCATGACGACCAAGGCTCGACGGGCCCCCCGGCGTACGGAGGCGCTGTCCAGGGACGTGATCGTCCAGGCCGCTACCGAGATTCTTGACGCTGAGGGCGAGGGCGCTCTGACTCTGCGGGCGCTCACCGTGCGCCTGGCCACCGGGTACGGGGCGATATATCACCACGTCGCGGACAGGGATGACCTGCTCGCGGCGGCCACCGACCACGTCATCGCCCGCATCGTGACCGACCTCGCCGCCGACGCCGAGCCCCGGCCAGCGCTGCGCGGCGTCGCGGTTGGCCTGTTCGATGCGATCGTCGCCCACCCCTGGGTCGGTGCCCAGCTCAACCGAGACCCGTTGCGGCCGGCGCTGCTGGACATCTACGAGAGCATC
>JBAUAY010000743.1:0-1848 GCA_049676235.1 Streptosporangiaceae bacterium | reverse complement strand
GAATGCCGGTCACGTCGCTGAGCTGCCGTGCCAGGGCCGGCTTGCCCGCGCCGCCCCGGCCGAGGATGACCACTCGTCGCACGCCCTCATGATGCCCGCCGCGCCGCAGCCGCCTGACATATCCGGTAAGACTGCCCTGGTGCCAGCAGCCCTGACAAGGGCCCGGCTGACGTGACCCCGGGTCCGCGGCACTCCGTGCGATCTGGGATACGGCAGGAAGAGGCGCTGATAAGAGAGCATCGGCGGTGCTTTATGAAGCCGCCGGTGAAACGGGTTCCCGCCGATGCTCGGGGAAGGCCACGCTACCGGTTCCCGGGCCCAGGACGCGTTCGCGGTCGGCCAGGGTCTGCTCGTGTCACGAACTGATCTGAACGGGTCCGAACGCCCGCACGGGTGCTACCGATCTGAAGGTCATGCCGGCCGCGTGCCCGGGTGAGGCGGTCGACCGAGAGCTGTCGCGGGTTTAGCCGCGCTCCCACTGAATGAGGTTGTCCCACCTGGGTTGGCCCTGGCGTCGCATACCAGGTGGCTGTCCGGTGGCTGCGTGGCCGAGACAGATGATCAGCTCGGGCTCTACCTCGGCGGGCAGGTTGAGGATCGTGGCCAGGGCGGTTCGGCTGAATGAGGTGACCGGCCCGGCCGCCAGCCCGATGCTGTGTGCCGCGAGCAGCAGGGTCGCCGCCGCGGTCCCCACGTCGATATAAGGTCCCGGGTTGACCGGTGAGAAGCCGTAGCCGTGGACCTTGGCCCAATCGACGCATACGACAATCGCGGCCATCGGGTGCTGGAGCATCCCAGGTGAGACCATCCGCACCGCCCGCAGCAGCGAAGGGCGGGTGACGACGACATATCGGTGAAGCCGCCGGTTCCCGGCATGAGGAGCGTAACGGGCACTGTCGAGCACGGTTCGGAGCTGATCGTGCTCGACAGGAGCATCGGTCAGGGCCCGCGCGACGCGGCGAGTGCGGATCGCGTGGAGCACGACGTCGTTCACGGTGATGTGTCCAGGCTCAGCGAGTGCACCAGGTATTCGGCGACGGTCCGGCACAGGGCGTCAAGTCGCTCAACGTATCCCGCCGGGTCACCAGCCTGGACGGCTGTTTCCGAGACCGCCTGCCGGACATCGCGCAAGAGAGGCCGCAGTTTGGCGCTCGCGTTCGGCTCGGCCATCTCGGCTAGCCGGCCCGCCGCGGTGAGCAGGCGCATCGGCGCGTACTCGGCGGCCTCGTCCACCTGCGTGCGAGCGGCGGTCACCAGGTAGATCAGTAGCTCGACTCCGTCACTCTCATCTAGCACACGCACGGAGTCATCTTCAGTCTCAGAAGTCATGGACGTCCCGTCCCGCCTTTCACCAGGCCGACCGCAAAAGCGTGCCAATTCCTCTCGGCTCCGATCCACTTCATGAGTAGTCGCCCTACCTTCCGGCCCATCCGGCACTGAGCGCGCCCGAACCTCAACGGAACCGAAGATCATGCTGTGTGCCCAATTGACCGGGTACCCCTAGGAACGGTCGGTTACTCCGAGAAAGGCCCGGCCAGGCGGGAGGTGATGCTGTTGTCGTCTCCGCCGACAGCATGTTCGCCCAGTCAACCAGCCGGCTCTTCGTCAGCCTGCGGCATATGCGCGGGATGACCTTGGATCACCCAAGCAGGCCGACCTGAATGAAAGCCCAGGTAGCAACAGCGGCGAGCTGTGAGTCACGGATGCTCTTGAAACCCTTGGCTTGACTCTGTCGGGAATCTTGGTATTTGGCTGACTGCAGTGACGCCCGGGGCCAGTCTTGCGGGGATATGAGTCCGGCGAGATCCCTGAGGAGTGCGAGATGTCGATCCGTCCCCGGCTGGGGGC
>JBAUAY010000742.1:0-2161 GCA_049676235.1 Streptosporangiaceae bacterium | reverse complement strand
ACCACGAGCCGCGCGCCCGCGGCGGCCGCTTCGGCCACGGCGCCGGCGGCGGCTTGCCGGTTGGCGTCCGGCTCGGCCCCGGTGATCGCGAGCTGGGCGACCGCGATCACGGTCCGCCCGGCGTTTTGCGAGGGGTCCACTATGCGTACTCCGTTCGCGCGGGATGGGACTATGTAGACAGCATCCTCCAACGGCAGCTGAGGAAGAAGGGTGACGGTGACGGCAAACGCGGATGTCGTAGTGGTGGGCGGCGGCCACAACGGGCTGGTCGCGGCGGCGTACCTGGCGCGGGCCGGGCTGAGCACGGTGGTATGCGAGCGGCGCGGGGTCATCGGCGGAGCGGCGGTTAGCGAGCATCCGTTCGGTCCCGACTACACCGTGACGTCGCTGTCGTACGTGGTCTCGCTGCTACCTCCGGACCTCGTCCGCGACCTGCGCCTCGAGCAGCACGGATACCACCTATACCCGCAAGGGCCTTACTTCGCGCCGCGGGCCGACGGCCGCTACCTGCGGCTGCCCCACGACCCGGCGCAGCGGCACGCCGAGATCGCCAAGTTCTCGGCGGCGGATGCCGACGCCTATCCCAGGTACGAAGAGCACCTGGCCGGCATCGGGCGGGTGCTCGGCCCGCTGCTGCACCAGATCCCGCCGCGGCTCGGATCGCGGCGGCCGCAGGACCTGCTGCGGCAGGCGCGGCTGCTCACCAGCCTGCGCGGCGTTGACGAACGCGGCGCGGTTGACATCACGCGGCTGCTCACCGGCAGCATCGCGGATCTGCTCGAGGGGTATTTCGAGAGCGACGCGATGCGCGGCCTGCTGTCGGTGTCGGGGGTGATCGGCACCTGGGCCGGGCCGCGGTCGGCCGGGACCGCTTATGTGATGCTGCACCATCACATCGGCGAGACCGAGGGGGCGGCGGGCGCCTGGGGCTTCCCGCGCGGCGGCATGGGCGGGGTATCGGGCGCGCTGGCGCGGGCCGCCCGGATGTTCGGGGCGCAGGTCAGGACCGACGCCGAGGTGGCGCAGATCCGCACCAAAGACGGCCAGGTCGCCGGGGTCACGCTCGCCAGCGGCGAGTCCATCGACGCGCCGCTGGTCATCACCACCGCTCACCCGCAGATCTCGGTCCTGCGGCTGCTCGACCCGGCGGACCTGCCCGCCGAGTTCGTCGCCGACATCCGCGGCTGGCGTAGCCGCAGCGGCACCGTGAAGATCAACCTGGCGCTCGACCGGCTGCCGGTGTTCACCAGCTACCCCGAGCCCGACCCGTCGGTCTACGGCGGCACGATCGTCCTGGCGGAATCGCTCGACGACATCGAGACCGCGTTCCAGCAGGCCGTCTCGGGCGCACCGGCCACGCTGCCTTTCGCCGACATCTGCATCCCCAGCGTTTTCGACGACTCGCTGGCACCTGCCGGGAAGCACATCATGTCGATGTTCACCCAGTGGGTGCCCTGCGACTACGCCGACGCACCGCAGACGGAGGACCTGGAGGCCTACGCCGACCGGGTGCTGGCCCGGGTGGAGAAGGTCGCGCCCGGGTTCACCGGCTCGGTGCTGCACCGCCAGGTGATCGGGCCGCACCAGATGCAGGAAGAGTACGGGCTGGTCGGCGGGAACATCTTCCACGGCGAGCTGTCGCTCGGACAGATGTTCCACGCCCGGCCCGCGGCCGGCTACGCCGACCTGCGCACGCCGGTCCGGGGCCTGTACCAGGCGGGTTCGGCCACCCACGGCGGCGGCGGCGTCACCGGCATCCCGGGCCGCAACGTAGTAAAGCAGATCCTCGCTGACCGCCGCGCCGAGCGCTGGCGCCGCCGCGTCCGGGTGAGCCGACCGGACAAACCCGGGAAAGTACCGGCCCAGAGCTGAAACTGAGCCACGTCAAAGCCGGCACGATGTTCCACCGAGCCGGCTATGACCGGCTCAATGTTCCATCGAGCCGACGGGAGCGGCGCTCAGGACGCGACGGCGAGGGCTCCTGGGGTTTGGGATGCCCTTGGGGCCAGAGCCTGGGAGGCGCGGGCGAGGGTGGCGACCCGCTCGAAGGAGTTCAGGCGGTCGGCGGGGTCGAAGACCATGGTGGTGATCATCAGCTCGTCGGCGGCGGTCGCCTCAAGCAGCTCGCTGATCCCGCGCTGGACGGTCTCCGGCGAGCCGG
>JBAUAY010000741.1:0-11694 GCA_049676235.1 Streptosporangiaceae bacterium | reverse complement strand
GCACCACTCGCCTCGATAGAACACCACCACCGCAGGCTTACCATCCCGGGCCACCGCCAGGGTGGTGGACCGGCCGTGGGCGTCGAGGAGGTCACCATCCGGCATCTCCGTCCCGGGAGCCGCTACGTCTGCAGGGATTCCGGCCGCGATGAGCTTCGCCATCTCGGCACCGAACACGGCCCGCAGCTCCGCCGGAAGGCGCACCAGGAGAGAAATCGCCCGCCACGACCGTGCCGGCGCCCCAGGCCTTAAGCATGCAGATGACGGCCCGGCCGGCGGGGCCGCAGCCGATCACCTGACCAGGGTCACGGAGCCACAGATCCGGACAGTGCGTTGTGGGCCAGCTCTTCATTGTGGGCCAGGTGCTCGTCTAGGGCTCTGGCGGCGACCTGCGGGGCGCGCTTGCGGAACTCGTCTACGAGCAGCTGGTGCGCGTCGCGCCGCCGGCCGTGCTCACTGGGGTCCGGATCGAGCAGCCCGAAACCGATCCGCACGTACCGTTCGCTTGCCCGCTCGCTCATCATCAGAATGCGGATGTCCCAGGCCGACGCGGCGGGCGCGAGCAATGCCAGGTGAAACGCGCGGTGATCATCGTAGATGTCATCCATGCTGCGCTCGGCACCGCCGAATTCCGCCGCGGCCTGGTAGAGCCGGTCGAGCTCGGCCTCCTCGAGCTGCGACACCGAGCGGCGGGCAAGATCGGGCTCGAGCAGCCGGCGGACCCGGTAGATCGCGTGGAACTCCTCGAGATCCAACGGGGCCACGCTCGCACTGCGCGCCGGGGGATTCACCACGAGGCCCTCGCCCTCGAGCACGCGGAGCGCGTCGCGGACCGGGATAAAGCTGACGTCGAGCTGGTCGGCGAGCCGGCGCAAGGACAGGCTCTGCCCGGGCGGGAGAGCGCCGGCCAGGATCGAGCGGCGGATCTCGTTGGTCACCTGCTCCGACAGCGACCGGGTCTCGATGGGACGGACCGATCCGGAACTGGCCGACGCGATCGTCATGTCCGCTCCCGCTTCATGTCACGGCTATTTTCGGCGACGATATCAAAAATATCAACCCTTGACTGTTATCACATATCAGGATTACGGTGTGACTCACGGCACACCAGAGCCCAATGAGGGGACACAGCATGCGACTGGCCGTCATCAAAAGCCGCCTCGCGCTGGTCGATGAGCGCGGCGCCATCGACGTCGCAGCGGTGAGCGCGGGCAAGTTCTCGCCCGACCCGCAGGCCGTCTACCAGCGGTGGGCACCGTTCACGGCCTGGTATGCCGCGAACTCCGAGACGATTCTGGCTGCCGAGGCAACCCGCTACCGCGCGGACGAGCTAGGCGCGCCGGTTCCGGAACCACGCCAGGTGTTCGCCATTGGCATGAACTACCGCGCGCACGCCGCCGAGGCCGGCCTTGGCGTGCCCGAGTCCGATCCGGTCGTGTTCGCCAAGTTCGCGTCGTCGATAACCGGTCCCGCGGCGGTGGTAGAGCTGCCTTCCGAGGCAGTCGACTACGAGGCCGAGCTGGTGGTCGTGATCGGGATACGTGCCCACCGCATCGCCCGTCAGGACGCGTGGGCACACGTCGCCGGCCTGACTCTCGGCCAGGACCTGTCCGAGCGGCTCGTGCAGTTCCGCGGGCCGACCCCGCAGTTCTCACTGGGCAAGTCGTTCCCGGGCTTCTCTCCCATCGGGCCAGTTGTGGTCACCCCCGACGAGTTCGACGATCCCGACAACATCGAGATCGGCTGCACCCTCAACGGGCAGCAGATGCAAAAGGGGCGAACCGACGACCTTATCTTCAGCGTCCCGCAGTTGATCGAGTCGCTGTCCGCCGTCGTGCCGCTGCTGCCCGGTGACCTGATCTTCACCGGCACGCCCGCCGGGATCGGGTGGGCTCGTGACCCCAGGGTCGTGCTCCGCCCGGGTGACCGCCTGGTCACCCACGCCGAGGTCATCGGAGAGATGACCACCACGTTCACTGTCGCCTGAGCCTGCCGGAGGAGATCGAGATGTCTAAGCCCAAGTTCGCCCATAACGTCTTCCAGACCGCCAACCATGAGGCGATGCGCGACTGGTACTGCACCGTCCTCGACGGCCACGTCGTGTATGAGGACGCCACCTTGACGTTTCTGACCTTCGACGACGAGCATCACCGCGTCGCGCTGCTGCACCCGCCGATCGAGTTCCAGGCCAAGACGGCCACCACCGCTGCCCTCCATCACTCGGCCTATACCTTCGACAGCATCGATGCGCTGCTCGAGCGCTACACGATGCTGCGGGATAAAGGGATCACCCCAGCCGTGTGCATAGCCCATGGCGTCACCACCTCGATGTACTACCAGGACCCGGACCGCAACTTCGTGGAGCTGCAGATCGACCGGTTCGCCGAGCCCGACCAGGCCACCGCCTACATGAACGGTGCCGAATACGCCGCCGACTCGGTAGGCCCGGCATTCGACCCCGAGGAGCTGCTGACCGCCTATCGCGCGGGCGCAAGCGTCGAGGAGCTGTCGGATCGGTCATGGGCGCTCAAATCAGAACTTCCCAACCCGCTCGACGTGCTGATGGGCGGCTGAATCCACGCCACGCCTGCACGGGGTAGCGTTGCCCGCCATCCAACGGTCGAGCCAAGCTCGCGAGCGCATCCCTGGAGTGAACATGCCCGAAAGTGAATGCTTGATCTGTTCGATGGAGGAGGCTGACCCCGCCTCGCGAGTGTTCCTCGACGAACTGTGGGCGGCCGAGGTGGCCCCCGGCTACGAGGTCCCCGGCTGGTTCTTCCTGCGCTCACGCCGCCACGCTGAGAAGCTCACCGGCCTCGACGACGCCGAAACCGCGTCGTTCGGCCGTCATGCGCATGATCTGATCAGCGCCATCGAGCAGGTCACCGGCGCGCCCGCGGTCTACATGCTCTCATTCGGGGAGAACTACCTGCACTTCCACGCGCTCATCGCCGCGCGCGGTGAGCAGGTGCCACCGGAGCTGCGCGGGGGCGCGATGCTGCAGCTGCTGGCCGAGGGGCGCGATGCGCCGGCCGCGCAGGCCGCGGCCGGGGACGTCAGGCTCGCCTATGAGGAGATTATCCGTGGCCGCGAGCACCTCGCCGTGGGCTGAGCGCGGCCCGGCCGCACGTCCGAACGAAGGAATCCACATGACCACCAGCGCTGATCCCACCGCCCCCGGGGCACCCGTCCAGTCGGCATCGGCGCGACGGCCGCGCTCTGGTCGGCGGTGGCGCACCGCTACATCGCCTCCCAGTTTCCTGGCTCCCGCCGGCCGGCCGCTTCATCAGCCTGTTCGGCGATGCCGAGCTCGACGAGGACCCATCGACACCGGCTCAATCGTCGACGCCGCGCTGACCATGGTGGGTTGCTGGCCCATCTCGAGGCCGCGCCGATCCTCCGGCTGACGCGCAGACCCGCTGCGTGACACCTCCGGTTGACATCCAGGAAGAAGGATTCATGGAACGCAGACTGATAGACGCCGACAGCGGCGCGGTCGCCGTGTGCCACCACGCCCCCGCCGCCGAGATCCTGGGGCTGCCGCTGCTGGTTGCCCTGCACGGCGGCACCTATACCAGCCAGTACTTCGGCGTTGCCGGCGGCCCGTCGGGATCCTTCCTCGACATCGCCGGGCGCAACGGGTTCTCGGTGCTTACCATCGATCGTCCGGGATACGGCGAGAGCACCTTGCTCTCGGAGGAGGAAAACACCTTCGCCCGGCAGGCCGAGATCCTGGATGGCGTCATCGCGGAGGCGCTCGAGCTGTGGCCGGCGCCGGGCGTCGTGCTGGTCGGTCACTCAATCGGGGGCATGATCAGCCTCGAGATCGCGGCCCGGCACCCTCGGTGGCCGTTGGTCGCCGTGGCCACCAGCGGTAACGGCGCGCGGATCCCGGCCGGGGGCGCGGCCGAGGCGCTCGGCAGCCTTCCGCTGTCGGGCGTGGTCGACCTTCCGGTAGCCGAACGCGACGGGGTGATGTTCGGTCCCGCAGGTTCCTTCACCGACGCCAGCCGGAATGCGGCGCACGGTTCCTACGCACCCACGCCGTTCGTCGAGCTGGTGCTCGCTCCGGTGTGGGCACGGGAGCGGCTCAGCGCCGTCGCGGCGGCGGTGGAGGTGCCGGTGCAGACGGTGCTCGCGGCCCACGATGCGCTGTGGGATTCCTCGGCGGCGGCGCTGGCCGACTATCAGAGCCGCTTTACCAGTCCGGCGTCCGCGACGGTGCTGCCCTTCACCGGCCATTCG
Organism: Streptosporangiaceae bacterium; assembly: GCA_049676235.1. Lineage (GTDB taxonomy): Bacteria > Actinomycetota > Actinomycetes > Streptosporangiales > Streptosporangiaceae > Palsa-504. The sequence goes on along the minus strand of JBAUAY010000741.1, from coordinate 7,449 downwards.
ATTGATCACCACCTGATGGGTGTTGCCCTGGATCTGATGCAGCTGGGGTTCGCCCAGGAGTCCATGGCGTTGCGTCGTCAGGCCGCCTCCGTCGCATGACATTGCCGTCGGGTATTCGCGATACGCCGGTGCTGATCGCTGGCGCGGGTCCGGTCGGTCTTGCGCTGGCTGTCGAGCTGGGCCTGCGGGGAGTCGAATGCGTGGTCGTCGAGCCGCGGCCGCAGCCGACCCGGCTGCGGCGGCGGGCCAAGACGCTCAACGCGCGCACTATGGAGCACGCCCGGCGGTGGGGTCTGGCGGAACGGTTGCGCGCCGCGGCGCCGCTGCCGGTCTCCTGGTCACAGGATGTCTCCTTCTGCACGACCTTCCTGGGCGAGGAGATCACCCGGTTCACCGGGGTTCTCGGACTCGCGGACGACGGCGACTCGCCGGAGCGCGGGCAGCAGATGCCGCAGTACATTTTCGAAGAGGTGCTGCGTGACGTCGTAACCGAGCTTGCTGCGGTGGATATGCGGCTGGGCTGGCGGCTGCAGACCCTTGACGCGGCCGGGCCGGGTCCGGTCCTCGTCAACCTTTGCGACCCGGCCGGGAAGACATGGCCGGTAGTGGCCGAATACGTGGTCGGGGCCGACGGCGCGCGCAGCGTCGTCCGCGAGCAGATCGGCGCCCGTTACGTCGGGTCAACCGCGCTGCGCGCCAATACCGGCGTGGTGTTCCGCAGCCAGGAGCTCGTCACGGCCGTCCCGCACCCGCCCGCCGTACAGACCTGGCTGCTCAACCGGCAGACCCCGGGGATGATGGGACCGATCGACCGGGACGGCCTGTGGTGGCTGATCGCCTTCGGCGTCGATGGCCGCCTAGCGGATTTCGACCCCCACCGGCTGGTCAGCGGAGCTCTCGGGCGCGAGCTTCCGGTCGAGGTCGTCAGTACCGACCCGTGGACGGCGCGGATGGAACTGGTGGACCGGTGCCGGAGCGGGCGGGTGTTCCTCATCGGTGACGCCGCGCACCTCAACCCTCCGTTCGGTGGCCACGGCCTGAACACCGGGATCGGCGACGCGGTCGATCTGGGCTGGAAGCTCGCCGCTTGCCTGGCGGGATGGGGGGCTTCGCGGCTGCTGGACTCCTACGAGGCCGAACGCCGGCCGCTGCACCGGCGGGTAATCGATGAGGCGACCTCGAACATGGCCACCCTGGCGCCGGAGCTGCTCGACGATGGCCTCGACCGGCCCGGTCCGGAAGGCGACCGGGCCCGGTCCGCCGCGGCCCGCCGTATTACGGAGACCAAGCGGGCCGAATACTTCAGCACTGACCTGGTACTTGGCCATCGCTACGAGGACTCCCCGGTGCTGCAGGCGTCGCCGCCCGGACCGGGGCCCTGGGCGAGCTGCGCGGTTTCCGGCCGCCGCCTGCCCCACCTGTGGGTGTCTCCCCAGGTGTCCACATTGGACCTGCTCACCGGCACGCACCTGATCCTGACGGCCGACGGTGCGCTGGGAGCGCGAGCGGACCGCGCCGCCGCGTCGGCGGGCCTGCCGGCGACCGTGACGCGGCTCGAGCAGCCGCTCATGCGCCGCCTTGGCGCGGAACTGCTCGTCGTCCGGCCCGACCAGGTGGTCTCCGCCGTCTGGCCGGCGCCCGCACCCGATCAGCAAGACGAGACCGAATTTCTTGACACGACAATGGCCATGCTCGGCGGCCGACCAGGAATTGAGACGACATGGACAAGATCGCGCTAACGAACGTGCGGGTGTTCGACGGCGAGCGGCTGCTCGAGCCGGCGACGGTCATCATCGACGGCGACCGCATCGGCGGCGACCAGGCGGGCGCCCGGACGTGGGACAGTGGCGGCGGTGTGCTGCTGCCCGGCCTGATCGACTGCCACATCCATCTCACGGACGACGCGACGCTGGCGGCGCTCGCCCGCCACGGCGTCACCACCGGGCTCGACATGGGAACCGACTCACCGGAGCTTGTCGCGTCGCTGCGCAATCGGCCCGGTGTCACCGACGTACGCTCGAGCGGCGCCAGTGCCACCTCCCCGGCCAGCGCGCACGCCAAGCGGATGGGGCGCTCGCAGGGCCTAGTCGCCGATCCCGGCGAGGCGAAGGCCTACGTTTCCCGGCGCGCCGCCGAGGGCGTGGACTACATCAAGATCATCATCGATCCCCCCGGCTTCGACGAGCCCACGGTCAGGGCGCTCGTCGAAGCCGCACATGGGCAGGGCCTGCGCACGATCGCCCACGCCGCCGCGCGTGACGCCGTGCTGCTCGCGCAGGCGGCCGGCGTCGACGTGCTCACCCACGCGCCCATTGACCGGCAACTGGAGGAAAGCGCCGTGCAGCGGACGCGCACCTCCGGGCAGGTCGTCGTGCCCACCCTTACGATGATGGAGGCAATCGTCTCCAGGCTGGGCGGCATCGCGCCCGTCTCCTACGACGTCGCCCGGACCACCGTCGGGCAGTGGTACCGAGCGGGCGTCACGATCCTCGCCGGGACCGACGCCAACCAGGCGCCGTCCGCGCCCGCATCCCCGCCGTACGGCACCAGCCTGCACCACGAACTAGAACTGCTCGTCGACGCGGGCCTGCCCGCCGTCGATGCGATCCGATCAGCGACGGTTCTCGCGGCACAGCAATTCGGGCTGTCCGACCGGGGGGTCATCGCAGCGGGCAAGCGGGCCGACCTCGTGCTCATCGACGGTGACCCCTTGCGGGACATCAGCGCGGTCCGAAACATCGCAGGGGTGTGGTGCGCCGGCGTCCCCGTCGCCGACGCGCCCGGCCAGACGGAGGAGACTGGAGCGATCTGATGAGCACTGTGCTGGACACCCGCACCGAGGGGCCGGCCTCGGAGCTCGACCCATTCAGCGACGAGTTCCTAATCGACCCGTTCCCCGCCCTCGACGTACTCCGCGACGCCGGCCCGGCGGTGCACCTCACCCGCTACGGCATATGGGCCGTGGCCGGCTACCGGGACGCGCACGCTGTGCTGCGCGACCCCAACGCTTCTCCTCCGCCTCGGGGGTCGGGCTGGCTAACCTGCTCACCGACGAGTACGGCTGGCGCAAACCAAGCCTCATCCTCGAAGTCGACCCGCCGGTGCACACCGCCCACCGCGCGCTCATGGTGAGCACGATGAACCCCAAGGCGATGCGCGCCTTTCAGGAGCTGTTCGAGGCCGAGGCGGCCACGCTGGCCGACGAATTGGTGCGCCGCGGCCGCTTCGACGCCATCCGCGACCTGGCCGAGATCTTCCCGACCGTGGCAGCCGCGCCGCCCGAGGCTGGACTGGGCGGACCGGGCACTTCTCGCGACCCTGTTCCCGGTGACACCGAAAGGCCGCCAACGCGGGCTGCGGCTACTGGTCACCCGGACACGATCCTGCGCTGGCACCGCGATATCGTCCGCCGCCGCTGGGCCGCCAGGTCCATTGCGCGGCAGGCTGCGGCCTGCACGTCTACATCCCGACTTAACAAACTACCGTTAGGTGCTGCCGGTCATTCCTCGTGGAGACGTGCCGCCACGCATTTTGAACAGGATCACAGCGGAATGCTCTTATCGTGGCGACAGCTTCTCTGACATCACGGCTTCGGGTCTGCCCGGTGACGGCCATCAGACCGGCATTGATCACCACGGATGCTTTTTTCCAAAGCGGATGCGAGGCGCAGGTCTATGATGGTCGGTCACCTCGCCCGGGCCACCTGCCCGGGCGGGCTGTCCTCATCGTTATCGCCTGCGGGCGGTGGTAGTCATGTTCCGGGGGGTCCGGCGTGCCGGGCGGCGGGGCGGTCGTTGACGGAGTGGCTGTTGACGGGGCGGGGGTGGCCGTCTGCTGCCTGCCGGGCGGGGGCGGGCGAGGCGGGGTGCGGGCTGGGTCCGGGGGTGGTTCCGGGCCACCAGGCGCGGCGTCCGATCAGGGCGGTGAGGGCGGGGGTGAGGAAGGTGGCCATGATGAAGGCGGCCGCGGCGATGCCGAAGGAGATGGCGAAGCCCATCTGGCTCAGGGTGCTGCCGCCGGCCAGGATGAGCGAGCCGAACGATCCGGCCAGGATGAGGCCGGCGGCGGCGATGGTGGGTCCGGCGTGGCGGACGGCCATGGCGGCGGCGTCGCGGGGGCTGCGGCCCTCGGCGGCTTCTTCGCGGAGCCGGGAGACCATCAAGATGTTGTAGTCGGTGCCGAGGGCGACGACGAACAGGTACATCACGATCGGCAGGATGAAGATCAGGCCGGAATCGCCTTGCAGGTGCTGGAAGATCAGGACGGTGGCGCCGAGGGTTGCGGCGAAGCCGAGTCCGACCGCTCCCATCAGGTACCAGGGGGCCACGGCGCTGCGCAGCAGCAGGGCCAGGATGAGCAGGATGAGCACGGCGGCGACCGGGAACACGATGGCGTAGTCGTGGTTCATCGCGTGCTGCAGGTCGACGAATACCGAGGTGATCCCGCCGATCAGGGCGTGGCTGCCAGGCGGGGCAGTGGCGGCGGACGACCTGCCCGGCGTGCCGGATAGCGTCCTGCGGGTCGGCGGCTACGAGCGGCACCTCTCCATGATGGTGGGCAGCACTGTCACTGGAGGCTGAAGCGGCAGGCCCGCCGCGTCCGCGGCCCGCCGCCGCGACCTAGCCAGGAATTTATACCGAACGACTACTGCAAAGGCTGCGGAATGTGCGCGGCCGAGTGCCCGTGCAGCGCGATCATCATGGAACCCCGAACAGACCTGAGTCGTGCCGCGCCAGGGTGCGGGCTGACCTCTCAGTGGCAGGCATTCTGATACGGCGTGCCCGCCTGCACGTATCTGGACCAGTCGGCCGGGGTGAGGGAACCTCCTGCCTGCGCGCATAGCCGTGCCAGCGGATCGGTGAGATAGCTGACGTCCCACAGCGCGGTGCCGCCGGGGCCGCCGGTGGCCAGCGTCTTGCCGTCCGGGCTGAACGCGACCGAGTCGATGATGCTGTCGAGGCTGTCGGTGAGCGTGACGCCGATCTGCTGGTCGGTGGCCATGTTCCACAGCCGGGCACCGGACGAGCCAGCGGTGGCCAGCGTCTTGCCGTCCGGACTGAACGCCACCGAGTTGATCTGCCCGACGGAGAGGCTGGCCAGCTGGTCGCCGGTGGCCACGTCCCACAGCGCGATGCCGCCGGGGCCGCCGGTGGCCAGCGTCTTGCCGTCCGGGCTGAACGCGACCGAGTCGATGATGCTGTCGAGGCCGTTGGTGAGCGTGGCGCCGATCTGGCGGTTGGTGGTCACGTCCCACAGCTGTGCGCCGTTGTCGCTGCCGGTGGCCAGAATCTTGCCGTCCGGGCTGAACGCCACCGAGTTGATCTGCCCGACGGAGAAGTTGGCCAGCTGGTCGCCGGTGGCCACCTCCCACAGCTGCATGCCAATGTCGCTGCCGGTGGCGAGCATCGTGCCATCCGGGCTGAAGGCCACCGAGTCGATCGGACCGCCTGTAGTGCGCCCGGCGGACAGCGATCTGCCGGTCTGGCGGCCAAAGGCCACGTCCCACAGCTGCACGCCTTTGTCCCCGTTGGTGGCCAGTATCTTGCCGTCCGGGCTGAACCCTGTCCACGTGATCTGGCTGGGGAACTCAGCACGCGGGGAGCCGAACTGGAGGAACGTCGCCGCAGCCACGTCCCACAGCCGGACCCTGCCGTCCGGGCTGCCGGTGGCCAGCGTCTTGCCGTCCGGGCTGAACGCCACTGAGTTCATCAGGTCGTCGTAGTCGTCGATGAGCGTGACGCCGATCTGGCGGCCGGTGGCCACGTCCCACAGCCGCACGCCTTCGTCGCCGCCGGTGGCCAGTATCTTGCTGTCCGGACTGAACGCCACCGGGCTGACCCCACGACCGGCAGGCAGTGGATTGCCGATCTGGCGGCCGGTGGCCAGGTCCCACAGCGACGCCCTGCCGTCCGGGCTGCCTGCGGCGAGCGTCTTGCCGTCCGGGCTGAACGCCACCGAGCCGATCGGGCCGCCCATATTGAGCCCGGCGGAGAGTTGTCTGGCGGCCTGGCGGCCGGTGGCCACGTCCCACAGCCGCACGCCATTGTCCCCGCCGGTAGCCAGAATCTTGCCGTCGGGGCTGAACGCCACCGAGTTGATCTGCCCGACGGCGAGTCTGGCTGGCTGGTCGCCGGTGGCCACATCCCACAGCGCGATGCCGCCGGGGCCGCCGGTGGCCAGTATCTTGCCGTCGGGGCTGAACGCTACCGAGCCGACCTTACGACCGGCGGGCAGTGGTTGGCTGGCTGGACGGCCGGTGGCCACGTCCCACAGCTGTGCGCCTTTGTCTCCGCCGGTGGCCAGCGTCTTGCCGTCGGGGCTGAACGCCACGGAGGAGGTCAGGTCGCCGGAGCCGACAGCGAGCCTTGCGCCGGTCTGGCGGCCGGTTGCCACGTCCAGCAACTTGGCGCTGTCCGGACCGCCGGTGGCCAGCGTCTTGCCGTCCGGGCTGAACGCCACCGAGGTGATCCCGGCAGGGTCGGCGGTGATCGTGGCGGTCTGCGGGTTTGCCGCGGCAGCCAGCATGGCGTAGTGCGCCTGGGCGGAAGGGCTGAGGGCCCAGGCGGCGATGGCCTCCAGCCGGGCGATGGCGGGGTCGGCACTGAGGGCTTCGCTTTCGCTGATGAGCTGACGGGAGACGGCGATGTCCCGCTGGGTGGTGGCCGCGCGCTCGGCACGTACGGCTATGATCCATACCGTGGCAAGGGCGGCGGCCAGGGCCAGCAGGACCGCGATCAGCTGCTGCCTGGTGCGTGCCTGGCGGCGCCCGGCGCGGTGGCTGGCGTGCAGGAAGTCCTTGTCCGCCTGGCTGAGGGGGATCTGTCGCGGGTCGGCTTTGATACGGGCGGCCATCGCGGCGGCGGCGTCCAGCCGGCTGCCGCTGTAGAGGTAGGACGGGTCGCGGGAGTCCTGGGCCCAGTCGATGGCGGTGGCGTGCAGCCGGGTGCGGATGACGCGGTCGGCGCGGGCGTCGGCGAGCCAGTCATCGCGCAGCAGCGGCCAGGCGGTCAGTAGCACCTCGTGGCTGATTGTCACGGTCCCGGCGTCCAGGGTGAGCAGCCGTTCGGCGGCGAACCTCTCCAGCACCGCCTCCACCTCCCCGGGCCGGGCACTGCCGGTGCCCGCGGTCAGGTCAGCGCGGGCCGCGGGTATGGCGGTGTCGGTGCCGTCGCTGGCGGTGGTGGTCAGCCGGGTGAACACCTGCCGCGCCGTCTCCTGCTGAGCGGGGGTCAGCGCCTGGTAGGCGCGCTGCGCGCTGGCGGCCACGGCGCCCTCGATGCCGCCGGTGCGCTCATAATCGGCCAGGGTCACCACCGTCCCCGTATGCATCCGCCAGGCCTGGTCCAGGGCGTGCGACAGCAGCGGCAGCCGCCCGGCCGCGGCCGCTGCGCCGGGCGGCGGGCCGCCTGCCTGGGCGCCTGCCTCCTCCAGCAGCACCTGCACCAGGTC
>JBAUAY010000740.1:0-4426 GCA_049676235.1 Streptosporangiaceae bacterium | reverse complement strand
GCCCCCAGCCGGGGACGGATCGACATCTCGCACTCCTCAGGGATCTCGCCGGACTCATATCCCCGCAAGACTGGCCCCGGGCGTCACTGCAGTCAGCCAAATACCAAGATTCCCGACAGAGTCAAGCTTAGAAGATGAGCTCCTTAGAAGAGCAGAGCAGACAGGGCCGAACGGGCCTTGCTCAGGTGCGGGTCACGGGGCGGGAGGATCTCGAACAGGCTGACCAGGTGCGCCCGCGCCTGCTCGCGTTCCTCGCCGGAGGTCCGCCGGATCACGCCGAGCAGCCGGTCGAAGGCCTCCTCGATCCGGCCGGACGCCAGGTCGATGTCGGCCACCCGGATCTGCGCCGCGACGTCACCGGGGTGTTCGGCCGCGTCCCGGCGGGCCTGGGCCTGGTCGTAGGAGCTGATCCGGCGGATCAGGTTGACCTGGGCCAGCCCGGTCTTGGCCACCGGATCGCCCGGATCGGCCGCCAGTTCCTGCTCGAACGCCTTCGCAGCGCCGTCCAGGTCACCGCGCTCCATGGCCGCGCGGGCTTCGGCATAGGCCGGCGGTATCGGCGGGCCGTCCGCACCAGGCCTGCCCATAGCGCCCGCGCGGTCGCCCAGGGCCCCGGCGCGGCCGTCGGTGGCACCAGGTCCGCCGACGTCGGCTTGGGCGCCGTCGCCGACTTCGGTGTCCTGATCGGCTTCGGTGTCCTGGTCGGTCCCGTCGGCCAGCTGCATGCCCATCTTCTCCGCGACCGCCAGGACCTGGTCGATCCACTGGCGGACCTGGGCCTCGGGCATGGCGCCGAGGAAGCCGTCGGCGAGCTGGCCGCCGAGGACCGCCACCACCATGGGAATGCTCTGCACCTGCAGCGCCGCACTCAGCTGGGGGTTTGTGTCCACGTCGACCTTGGCCAGGATCCACTGGCCGCCGGCCTCGGTGGCGAGCTTCTCAAGCACCGGCGAAAGCTGCTTGCACGGCTCGCACCACTCCGCCCACAAGTCCATGATCACGGGCGTGGTGCGAGAACGCTCCACGACATCGGTGTTGAAGGTCTCCTCGGTGACGTCGATGACGACTCCGCCGTTCGACCCGGCGGCGCCGGGCTGAGACGGCGACTGAGCCGCCTGCTGCCTGCGCTGCGCGGCCGCCTGCCGCGCGCCCAGATCGACGGCACCGTAAAGCGAAAAATCCCGCGGCTGCATAGTTCCATCCTGCCGTACTCGAGCTACTCACTGATCCGGGGCTCCTAGTTAGCCCGGTTCGGTAACTCCCATCCGCTGTCCTTTCTTCCTTTCTTCCGGTAACGACACCTGGTGCAGCGGATCCAGATAGCCAAAGGCAGCGTGCGGACCCGTGTTGCTGCCACTGACCGTTACCGCCTGACCCGATGCGGCCATTCTCTGACTATAGTCAGAGAATGGAGCGGGCCATGATCGACCAGGTCCGACGGTTCAATCGGGCCGTCACGCAGCGCATCGGCGCGCTTGACGACGCCTTCGGCGGCCGCGGCCGGCCGCTCGGGCAGGCGCGGCTGCTGTGGGAGATCGGCCCGGACGGCCGCGACGTCAGGGACTTGCGATCACGGCTAGACCTGGACTCCGGCTACCTGAGCAGGCTGCTGCGGTCACTGGAGAACGACGGGCTGGTCACCGTCGAGGTGAACCAGGCGGACTCCAGGCTCAGGACCGCTTGGCTGACTGCCGCCGGGCAGGCCGAACGAGCCGAACTCGACCGCCTCTCCGACGCGGCCGCCGCCGGTTTCCTCGGTCCGCTTACCGGGCCACAGCGCAGCCGACTCGTCACCGCGATGGCCGAGGTGGAGCGGCTGCTGGCCGCCTCGGCGGTCCAGATCGGCGTGCGCGATCCGCGGCACCCTGACGCGCGGTACTGCCTGCGGGCTTACGTCGAGGAGTTGTCCGGCCGCTTCGACAGCGGCTTCGACCCGGCCCGGAGCATCTCGGCCGCCGACCACGAGATGACCGCGCCCGCGGGCCTGTTCCTGGTCGCCACCCTGCACGCGGAGCCCGTCGGCTGCGGCGCGCTCAAGCTTCACCCCGGCGCGCCCGCCGAGATCAAGCGGATGTGGGTCGCCGCCGAGGTCCGCGGGCTCGGCCTGGGGCGCCGGCTGCTGGCCGAACTGGAGGCCCGCGCCGCCGCTCACGGCGTGCGCGTCCTGCGGCTGGAGACCAACCGGGCCCTCGGCGAGGCGATCGGCCTGTACCGGGCGGCCGGCTACCAGGAGGTGGCGGCGTTCAACGGCGAGCCCTACGCGCACCACTGGTTCGAGAAAGCACTAGCTTCTTCCGGCGCCGGGCACTGACGGCGAGTGCGATGATTCCCGGGCGGCTTAGCCGTCGTTACCGGTGCGGGCTTGACATCGTCCCAGGGAGGTTGCCATGGACGAAGCGGTACAGATCTACATCGACGGCGTCGACCCGGCGTACCGTCCCCTGTTCGACCGCATCCACCGGCTGATCCTCGCCGCCCACCCCGAAGCGGCCGTGGCCCTGTCCTATCAGATCCCCACCTATAAGGTCGGCCGCCGCCGTCTCTACGTTGGGGCGTGGCAGCACGGGATATCGATCTACGGCTGGCAGCAAGACCGCGACGCCGGCTTCACCGCCCGTCATCCCGAGCTTCGGACCAGCAAGGGGACCATCAGGTTGCGCCCGCAGGACGCGGCCGCGATCGCCGACGACGAGCTTCTCGGCCTGGTCAGCGCGGCCCTTGAAGCCTGAGAGAGGCTGATCAGGTTCTTCAGGCTGGTCCGGCCGCCGTTGATCCAATGCTGGATGTGGTGCAGGCGAGCATCTGCGCGGTGCTGACGCTGCTCGCGGGCCCGTCTTCCACGTGGCACCGTGCCGGGTCGGCCGGTGGCCTGGCACCGGCCGAGGGCCAGCCGGCGTTTCCGCGGAACGCATGGGACGGCGTACAGGTGCGCGGCCAGCGGCGCGCGTGGGCTGCTCGCGTAGCCTGCTCTACGTGTAGCCACGGTGATCTCCGCCGACGGTGCTCGCCGAGTCGAAGGGTGGGTCACATGCGCGATGACGACTTCCCGGCCCCCGAGTGGGATACCGCCCTGGCCGCCTACGCCACCGAGGTCGGCCAGCCGACCGAACGCGCCAGCCACTCGATGATGGGCGGGAGTGATTAACGATGGCGGGTCTGCCGACACTGATCCGGCCGATGCTGGTGAGCCTGCGCCGCGAGCTGCCGGCCGATGAGGAGCGCTACGGCTGGGAGCTCAAGTGGGACGGGTTGCGTGCGATCGCCTATGTCAGCGGGGACACGGTCCGGCTGGTCTCGCGCAACGACAAGGACATGGTGTCGAGCTACCCGGAGCTCGGCGTGCTCGCGGAGCGCGTCAGCGTCCCGGTGATCCTGGACGGCGAGATCGTGGCGCTACGTGACGGGCGCCCGGACTTCGGCCTGCTGCAATCGCGCATGCACGTCCAGCATCCCGACGCCACGCTGCTGCGGCGCGCGCCGGTCCAGTATTACGTGTTCGACCTGCTGCACCAGGGCCGGGACCCGCTGCTCGGGCTGCCCTACACGCAGCGCCGGGAGCGGTTGGCAGAGCTCGGCCTGGACGTCACTCCGGTCCGCACCCCGCCGTGGCATCGCGGCGACGGGGACAAGGTACTGGCCGAGAGCATCGCGAAGGGCCTGGAGGGAGTGGTCGGCAAGCCGCTGGACTCGGCCTACCACCCGGACCAGCGCCGGGACTGGATCAAGGTCAAGAACGTCAAGCAGCAGGAAGTCATCATCTGCGGATGGAAGCCGGGCGAAGGGCGCCGCGCGGACACGATCGGCTCGCTGCTGGTCGGTATCTACGAGGGCGACCAGTTGCGGTACGCCGGACATGTCGGCACCGGCTTTACCCAGGACATGCTCACTGACCTGATGGGGCAGCTGGGGTCGCTGGGGCGTGAAACGAGCCCGTTCGGGACAAAAGTTCCGGCCCAGCAGGCTCGCGGCGCCCGGTGGGTGGAGCCCCGGCTGGTCGGCGAAGTCGCGTTCGCCGAGTGGACCGCCGACGGGATCTTGCGCCAGCCGAGCTGGCGCGGGCTGCGGATCGATAAGGAGCCCGGCGAGGTTCATCGCGAAGACCCGCTGTGACAGCGTAACCGCTGGTCGGCCGGGTCGGCGTAGCCGTGGGTGTAGGCGTAGCGCATGGCCTGGGTGCGGTCCCGTGAGCCGGTCTTGGCGAAGATCCGGTTGACGTGCGTCTTGACCGTGGCCTCGCTGACGAAGAGCGCTCGCGCGATCTCCCGGTTGGACTTGCCCGCCGCGATGAGGCGGAGCACGTCGGACTCGCGCGGCGTCAGGTCGGTGTCGGCGGGATCGGCGCCCCCAGCAGCGGACGGGGCGGCGGGCGCGCGAGCGGCGGCCGACAGCAGCCGCTGCTGCACCTCCGAATCAAGCACCGCCTGGC
>JBAUAY010000739.1:0-2393 GCA_049676235.1 Streptosporangiaceae bacterium | reverse complement strand
GAGCAGCCCCGCGACTTCCTCGTTGAGCCAGGCCACGGCGTAACTCTATTTCTCCCCCAAGCCCACCCTAGGCGTGGCAAGTCAACGGGCGGCCGCCGTTGTAGGCCACCATGTCGCCCAGGGCCCCTGCTAGGTCGATGGGAGCGCCGCGCTCGCCACCGTCCAGCTCGAGGTAGGCGCGGTGCAAGTTTCCCACGATCCGTTCGGCATCTAGAAGGTCCTTGAACTCACCCAGGTCAGCCTGGCGTGCGGCGTCCAGCGGGGACAGGCCGGCCGCCTTCGCCTGGCGAGCGAGATCCTGTACGAAGCGCAGGTAGGCCAGCACGTCGTCGATGACCTCGGGACCGCAGACCGGGCCGTGGCCGGGGACGAGGGTGCGCGCGCCGAGCGGGCGGAGCACGGTCTCGAGCACCTCGATCCAGCCGCTGACCGAACCCATCAGCGCGAACGGCGTGCCGCCGTTGAACAGCAGGTCGCCGGCGAACACCACGTCGCGTTCGGGGATGTGCACGATCGAGTCGTTGGTCGTGTGCGCGGGCATGCCCACGTAGCGGACCTCGCAGCGCAGCTCGCCGGACCACAGGGTGACGCCCTCGGTATAGGTCAGGAAGGGCGGGGCCGGCTCCAGGTGGCCCCAGTCCACCTCCGACCAGATGCCCGGCGGGGGCGGGATGGGCGAGCTCAGGATCGCCTCGCGGCAGCGCTCGTGGCCGACGATGGTGGCCCCGCTCATCAGGTAGTTGCCGTGCGTGTGATCGCCGTGGTGATGGGTGTTGACCAGGGTGCGGACCGGTTGCCGGGTGACGGTGCCGATGGCGTCCAGGTAGGCCCGGGTGCGGCGCTCGGTGGAGGTGGCGTCGACGCTGATCACGCCGGCGCTGACCCCGTGACTGACCAGGAAGCCGGTGTTGTTCAGGTACCAGCTTCCGTCAGGCTGCAGGTAGGCGTAGACGTCCTCGCAGACTTCCCTGACCTCGCCCAGGCTCATCGTCGTGCTCCTTCGTCCCGTACGGCAGCAGCAGCGAGGCTGCCAGTAGCAACCCGAATAGCGCCAGCCCGGCCAGGACGTACGCGTTGCCCGCGATGAGGGCCAGGCCGTGCCAGTGGTATTCGGTGAACCAGGGCTGGTCCCCGTACCACTGGTAGTAGACCGGGTTGGTATTCCTGGGGATCCAGAGCAGGCCAAGCGAGTCGTGGCCGAGATTGAGCTTGGACGTGAACAGCCGGGCCGGCCAGGCGCCGAACCATGCCACGAGGGCCACGGCTACGGTCGCGCAGGCCCAGGCGGTCCTCCTGGCTCCCCCGCGCCAGGCCTGCACCGCGTAGTGCGCGGCCACCACCGCGCCCGGCGCGATCCACACCCAGTGGTGATCCCAGCTGATCGGCGAGACCAGCAATCCGGTCAGCGCGGCCATGAGCAGCCCGGGCAGCGGGTAGCCCTTCCGGTCGAGCAGCGCGGCGCCGGTCACGCCGACCGCGCCGACCAGGACGGCGGCCACGACCCAGGCGGGCTTGGCGCCGTTCACGCTGCCGGTCAGCCGGGTGATGAGGCCGTCGAGCGACTGGTTCCCGGCCCAGCCGGTAAAGCCGGTCCGGCCGCCCTGGACGAACAGGCCGTCGAACCACCACTTCGTGGAGTCCTTAGGCAGGATCACGAAGCCGAGCAGCACGGTGAACGCGAAGCCCGCGCAGGCCATCGCCGCCTGCCGGAACTTCCTGGCCAGCAGCAGGTACGGGATGAAGATCAGCGGGACCAGCTTGATGCCGGCCGCGACACCCGTGCCGAACCCCTTCCACCAGCGGCTCTTCCCGGTGGTCGGCCGGGTGTCCGGCTGGCACAGGTCCCAGATGATCAGCGCCATCAGGACCAGGTTCACCTGGCCTAGGTAGATGGTCCGCAGCACGGGTTCGGTCCAGAAGACCGCGGCCGTGCCGAGCAGGGTGGCGCCGAGCCTGGTCCTGTCTCTGGAGTAGCCGAGCCCGCCGAGGGTGAGCCACAGCGCCGCGAGCAGCGCGATGATGTCCACCGCCACAGAAAGCTGCTGGGAGAGCCACCAGGGGACAAACGAGATGAGCGCGAACGCGACGGCCGCGAACGGCGTGTAGGTGAACGGCAGGTGCAGCTTGCCGTACCCGATCCAGTCGTAGAGCGGCGCGGCCAGACGCGGGTCGTACAGTGGCCTGACGTGCCGGACGATGAGCCCGCCGGACCGGTACACGGCCAGGTCGACCGGATCCATGGTGAAGCTTTTCGGGTGGATGACCGTGTAGATCACGTAAAGCCCGAGGGCCAGGGCGAACGCGCCCAGGCCAGCGAGCAGCAGCCAGTTGCCGGGCTTCCCCTGCTCCCTGGTTGGCGGCTTCGTGCGGGTGAGGACCGATCTCACCTCGCC
>JBAUAY010000738.1:0-1555 GCA_049676235.1 Streptosporangiaceae bacterium | reverse complement strand
GCGCACCGGCCCCTCCTCCTCTTCCAGAGGTTCGTCACGGGCGTGCAGCAGCGCGGCCGGCCCGTGCTTGCCCTCGCGGGCCGCTTCGCGGCGCAGCCGGTCGATGGCCCGGTTGCGCGCGGTGGTGATGATCCATCCGGCCGGGCTCGGCGGCGCGCCGGCCGCGGGCCACCGCCTGACCGCCTCGGCGAACGCGTCCTGGACCGCGTCCTCGGCGATCTCGATGTCCGCGAAGACACGGGCCAGGACGGCTACCGCGCGGCCGTACTCGTCGCGGAAGACGCGCTCAATGCTGTCGGGTCCGGGCCCGGATACGGGCAAGGTCAGGCCTCCGCCATGTCCGCCATCGGCCGTACCTCGACGGGCAGCCTGCAGGCCACCGCGGCCTTGCGAGCCCAGCCGAGGGCGGCGTCGAGATCGGGCGCACGGATGATCCAGAACCCGCCGATGTGCTCTTTGCCCTCGGCAAACGGCCCGTCGGTGACGAGCACGTCGTCGCCGTCCGCCCGCAGCACCGTGGCGGTGTCCGGCGGGTGCAGGCCGCCGGTGAACACCCAGGCGCCCGCGGCCTTCAGTTCGGCGTCCACCGCGTCGACGTCCCGCATGATCGGCTCGAGGATCTCCGGCGGCGGCGGATCCCCGTCGGGCTGGTAGATGCTGAGCAGGTACTGCTTCATCTCGATCACCCTCCTGACGCTACGCCGGCCCCGGGGCCGGCCCTTTATCCCTTACACGAATCCACCCGGCGCGGATCGACAGCGCTGACCCGGGGGACGACCCCAGAACCCCCGCTCCCGGGGGGACCCATCCCCCGGGACCCCGTGCTGAGGTAAGGTCTAGACCTTAGGAGCCCGTGCTGCCCGCCCGGTACCTGGGCCCGACAGGCTCCGGACGCGCGGGCCTGGCGCTGCCTCTGGGTCATCCCCGGGGGCGGCGTCCGATAGTCTCGGAGCGCTGGCGATCACGGGGATCGACGAGGAGATTTGGTACTGTGACAATTCGCGTGGGAATCAACGGTTTCGGCCGCATCGGCCGTAACTTCTGGCGGGCCGCTAACGCGGCGGACGGCGACCGTGGCATCGAGATCGTGGCGGCGAACGACCTCGGCGACATCGCCACCATGGCGCACCTGCTCAAGTACGACACCGTGCTCGGCACCCTGGCGGACGAGGTGTCGGTGTCGGGCGACACCATCCACATCGGCGACAAGTCGATCAAGATCCTGGCCGAGCGCGAGCCGGCCAAGCTGCCGTGGCGCGACCTCGGCGTGGACGTCGTGATCGAGTCGACCGGCCGGTTCACCACCGGGCCGACGGCCAAGGCCCACCTCGAGGCGGGCGCGAAGAAGGTCATCATCTCGGCTCCGGCCAAGGACGAGGACATCACGATCGTGATGGGGGTCAACGACGAGGCGTACGACCCGGCCGCGCACAACATCGTGTCCAACGCCTCGTGCACCACGAACTGCGTCGCGCCGATGGCCAAGGTGCTGCTGGACAACTTCGGGATCGTCAAGGGCCTGATGACCACGATCCACGCCTACACCAACGACCAG
>JBAUAY010000737.1:0-3080 GCA_049676235.1 Streptosporangiaceae bacterium | reverse complement strand
GGACCTGCTCGCGCACGGGTGGGACCTCGTCCAAGCCACCGGCGTTGCGGCCGAACTGCCCGACGATCTCGCCGAGCGGGCGCTCACGTTCGCCCGAGCCCAGCTGCCCAGCCAGCCGCGCGCCGGACGATTCGCCGATCCGCAGCCGATCCGCGACAACGCACCCGCCATCGACCGGCCAGCAGCATTCACCGGCCGGCCAGTTCCCTGGACGCCATGACCGCTTACATCAGATCGCGCCTTCTCGATCCATCCGTCGGCCTCGGCCTCGATCAGCTCCGGGGACGGAACGCTTAGGTGCCACCACTGGTAGGGGATCCGGGCGCGGCCGCCGCGCAACTGAGATCTGCCGACTGGAATAGCAGCGCCGGACGACAGCCTTCGTATCAAGGCCTATATACATAACCGGATGATCGGCATGCCTGCACGTCACCGGCCAACTGGAACCCGACTGAATACGTAAGCGATATGCGCGTCTGATAACGAAATTAGCGCTTTTGGTTGGTTACGTTCCGTCGCTAGCCCCGAGGATACCGGTTCGGGCTACTGGCCGCTTTACCGATCGCGTGGCTTCTGCGCCGGAGCCCGGAGCCGTTCTGGCAGCGGCGGCACCGCACGGAATGCGCGCGCAGTCCGGTGGCCCTGTATTGGCGGGTCACTTTGTTGCGCGGCTGGCACGCAGGATCGGCGGACGGCCCGCAGCCGGGCAGCGCAGCGCGCAGCCTCAGGGACAGTTACCGTCATCAGGGCAGGCGTGATTAATGAGGTTGCCTGGACGTTTAGCCGGCCCGGCCGTACCTGCGGCCGATACAGGCGTGAAGTGCCTGGCGGCGTCTGCAACCGGCAGCCGGCGCGCTGCCCTTTCGCCCAGGACATGCACGTGGATCCGCGCGTGCCTGTTCCTGGCCGGCAGGCGCGTCGCGAAGGGGCCAGTGTCGCAGGGAGGGGTAGCGGTGAGCAGGTTCGATGTGGGCATGTACGCGATCCGGCGGAGGGGCCGCCGACGCCCGTTCGAGGTCCGCTGGCGGGCTGCGGGCCGGGCCCGGTCCAGGTCCTTCCTCACCCGGGCGCTGGCCGAGAGCTACCGCGCCGAGCTGGTCCGCGCGGCGCGGCTGGGCCTGGAGTTCGACCCGGCCACCGGCGAGCCCGTCCTGTGGGCCGGACCCGGACCGGTGGCCGTGACGTGGTATCAGCATGCAGTGGCGTATGCGGCGATGAAATGGCCGTCCTTGGCGGCTCACTCGCGAGCCAGCCTGGCCGAGGCGCTGGCCACCGTCACCCCCGCGCTGACCGGGCCCGCGCCCGGGCGGCCGCCGGCGGCAGCGCTGCGGGCCGCGTTGTACGGGTATGCCTTCAACCCGGCCCGGGCCGCGGCTGCCGATGAGGCGACCGCGCGGGTCCTGGCCTGGGCCGAGAAGGCGTCGCTGCCGGTCACCCGGCTCGCTGACCCGCTGGTGCTACGCCCGGCGCTGGACGCCCTCACGCTGCGGCTAGATGGCCGCCGGGCGGCGGCGAACACCATCACCCGCAAACGGGCGGTGTTCCACGGCGCGCTAGGGTACGCCGTCGAGACCGGGTTGCTGGAATCCAACCCGGCCGGCCGGATCAGCTGGCGAGCCCCCCAAGCCTCCCCTGCGGTCGACCCCGCGATCGTGGCCAGCCCCGCCCAGGCGCAGGCCCTGCTGGGGGCGGTGGCCCGGATCCGCCCGGAGCTGGCGGCGTTCTTCGGCTGCCTGTACTACGCGGCCCTGCGCCCCGAAGAAGCCATCGCCCTGCGCAGCTGTGACTGCCGCCTGCCCGGCCACGGCTGGGGCATGCTCACCTTGACCGCCACCTGCCCGCGGACCGCTGCCGCGTGGACCGGTGATGGCAGCAGTCATGAGCAGCGCGGCCTGAAGCACCGCCCTGACGGGGCAGTCCGGATGGTCCCGGTCCCGCCGGTCTTGGCCGCCATGCTCCGGGCCCACTACCGCTGCCACGGCACCGCGCCTGACGGGCGGCTGTTCGGCGGCACCCGCGGCGGCCCGCTCAGCGAATCGGTCTACGGCCGTGCCTGGCACGCCGCCCGCGCCCTGGCCCTCGGCCCGGAACTAGCCGCCACCGGGCTCGCCCGCCGTCCCTACGACCTGCGCCACGCCGCCCTGTCCTTGTGGCTGAGCGCCGGTGCCCCGCCCGCCGAGGTCGCCGCCCGCGCCGGGCACAGCGTCACCGTGCTGCTGAGCGTGTACGTCCACTGCATCGACGGTCATGACCGGATCACCAACCGGCTGATCGAGGACGCCCTGAGCCCCGGCAGCTCAGCACCATGCCAGAAAGCAAGCGGTTCCGCGGACCGCCGGTACCCGCCCAGACGCTGTCCGCTATATGTCCGTGAACGCCCTCCCAGGCCCGGTCATGGCCCACAATCACCCAGTCTCCCAAGTCCGGACCGTGGTATCCCGCCACCTCACCCGTCCGTAGTTTCCCCAGTTCAGACGGCATATGAATCGCTCGCACCTGGCGGTTGCGGAGCACCGGATCTGGCCCACGCATGGCCCACAAACCAAAGCAAGCGGTCTGCGGAACCGCTCGCTCTGCACGTAAAAGCCGGTGACGCAATCCCGCGTCACCGGCTCTGACCTGCGGAAACGTGTGGCAGGTGTTGGGTTCGAACCAACGTAGGCTGAGCCGACGGTTTTACAGACCGCTCTCCTTCTACCCGAGTAAAACGCCGCTGACCAGCAGATATGTGCTGTGAGACGCGACCCCGGGCCGCCGCCGTCCGTCATGCGTCCGTGCACCCGAAAACTCGCACGGCCACGGACAGGAGAACGCGCGGCCACGGACGGCGGGGCCGGGAGCGGTTACCTGACCGTCCACCCGGTTCCCCGGCCCCGCAGCCCCTCCGGCGGCGGCAGGACCGATGGCGCGGCACGGCCGGCTCCGGCGCCTCCACGTCCGGCCGTTACCCAGGTGACCACCCTCCACCCGGGGGGCGCCGACCTGCCCTGGAAACCACTGGCTTAACCCGCTCATAAGGCCAGCGCATAGATTCGGCACTCGCGGCTACCGGGAGGCGCAGCGGCAGCGGGGGTCTCCCC
>JBAUAY010000736.1:0-3764 GCA_049676235.1 Streptosporangiaceae bacterium | reverse complement strand
GGACGTCGATGAGGCTATCAGCGAGTTCCAGTCCCAGATGAAGGCGAGCAGGGTCAAGGCCACCGAGAAGATGGCGGCCCAGGCGCATACCCATGACAGCATGCAGGCGCTGAGCAAGCTCACCACTGTGGTCGGCGGGCAGCGGCGGATCATCAGCGACCCCCCGCTGATCGAGCCAATCGAGGAGGTCTTCGCGGATGAGCAGGCCAGCGCGATCCATCAGCTAGTGCACGGGGTGGTGGGGAAATACCAGCGCACTTTGCAGTCCGACCGCAAATACCTGCTGCAGCGCTTCACGCTGGTCCAGGTGGCCCGCAAGGTGGTCGGCGTGGGAAGCGTCGGGACCCGCTGCTGGATAGCACTCATGGGCGCCGGACACGGGACTGAGCCCTTGTTCCTGCAAGTCAAGGAAGCCCAGACCTCCGCCCTGGCTAACTACTGCGGGCGCAGCCAGTACACCAACCAAGGCGAGCGCGTTGTCGCCGGGCAGCACCTGATGCAAGCCGAAAGCGATATCTTTCTCGGCTGGACCCGCGCGGCCGACCCCGATGGAGCAGACCGCGACTATTACGTGCGGCAGCTGAAGGACTGGAAATTCTCCGTGCCGATCGAGCAGATGCCCCCCTCGGACCTGGCGACCTACGCCGGACTGTGCGGGTGGACCCTGGCCCGGGCACACGCCCGCTCCGGCGACCGCGTCGCCCTGGCCGCCTACCTTGGCGGCTCCAGCAAGTTCGACCAGGCGATCGCTGACTTCGCTGAGAAGTACGCCGGCCAGAACGATCGTGACCACGCCGCGCTCCAGGCCGCCGTGAAAGACGGCAGGGCTGAGGCGACGACCAGCATCTGAACGTCGGCCGGCGAGGAATAGGAGAACGGCATTGGGAAACACCATGCAGGTAATCGGCGTGCGCGGCAGCGGCGCGGACCGGCCACGCGGGTCCGCGCAACGGTACCGATCCGCCCGGCCCCGGAAGCGAACGAATACTGACACATGAACGTGCGAAACGGCCGGGGGCCGGGCGCCTGCCTGGCCGCGAGGAGTCTGTCTGTCAGTTCGCCGGGTGCGCGTGGAGCCAGTCGAGGACCTGCTGGGCGTGCCTGTTGGGCGGAAAGACCGGGTAGAAGACGTGCTCGATACGTCCGTCGCGCGCGACGATGGTCAGGCGTGAGTACAACCGCTCGTGTCCGGGGGCTGAGAAGGTCGGCAGGTTGAGCGAGTCGGCCACAGTGAACTCCGGGTCGGACAGCATCCTGAACGGCAGGCGCAGCCGCTCGACAACCTCAGCCTGGTAGTCGGGATCCTGGCTGGACAGTCCCCAGACTTGGGCAGCGCCCGCGGCCTGCAGGTCCGCGAAGTGGTCACGGAAGTCGCACGCCTCGGTCGAGCAGCCGCGGGCACCCGGGATCGCGTCCCAGCCTTCAGGCAGGTCGACACCGGGACGTCCGGTGAGCGGGTAGATATAGATGATCGTCCGGCCGGGGCCGGTCGCGGCCAGGTCGACGCTCTGCCCGTCGCTTGCCTGAACCGACAGTCGCGGCATTGGCAAGCCCGTCAGGTGGTCGGCGGCGCCGTCATCGCGCGGAACCGGAAGGTTGTCCGGCAGGGTGGTGAAATCAGTCATCGCAGGTGGCTCCTTCGCAAAGTTGCGGGCAGCGCCCTCCTCCAGCTTGGACGAGACGCTCCCGCCGGGCAACGAGTGAGGCGATGACACGGTCGACCTCGGCGATGCCGTTGCCTGAGCGTCCCGGAACAACCAGACCAAGCCGCTCGCAGTAGCGCATCGCCTTCTGGGACACGCCCGCCCGCCGCGTAAGCTCGCCGATCCGCATCTGTCACCTCGCACCAGAACGTAAACCCTGCTCCCAGGGTCAAGGTCAAGCCGCGCGCCTGTCCAGCGGGAAGCGACGAAGCCCGCGCTCATGCGCGACGGCCGAGTCCCACGCCGGCCTGAGGCCGCGGCGGGAACTATCTCATCAGAGCCGACTATTCCTTCGCGAGCAGCGGCGGGAACCTATGAGCCGGCTCGGTTCCGCAAGCGCCGGGGGTCAGGAATCGGTACCACCGGACAATATCCACGACAGGACTTGATACCAGGGAACATGGACGACGGGTTTCACCACCGTGACGATGAAGCTGTGCTCGGCGTCCGCGCGACAAGGGTTTCGGCTGGGAGGCGAAGTGAGGCTGCTGATGATCGCCGCCCCCGGCGGCGGCAAGGGAACGCAGGGCGAATGACTGGCCGCGAAGTTCAGCGTGCAGCACGGCATGCTCCGCGGCAGTGCAGCGGACGCGCATGGATTAAGGATGGCGTGATGAGCGACGACCGTGACCACACCACCGCCACCGCCACGGTGACAAGTGAGGAAACGCCGTACGGTGTGCGTATCAACACGGAGGGCCATGCGCTGCGCGGCGACGAACCGGTCGACCGTGGCGGTGCCGATACGGGTCCGGCTCCATTCGGCCTGCTGCTGT
Organism: Streptosporangiaceae bacterium; assembly: GCA_049676235.1. GTDB lineage: Bacteria > Actinomycetota > Actinomycetes > Streptosporangiales > Streptosporangiaceae > Palsa-504. The sequence goes on along the minus strand of JBAUAY010000736.1, from coordinate 1,285 downwards.
CCGGGCTCGGTGCCTGCACCGCGATCACGCTGGGAATGTACGCCGAACATCAGAGCTGGCCGCTGGCACGCGTGGATGTCGAGCTGACCTACGTCGTCAGAGACCGGAACACCAGGTGGATCGACCGGCTGATCACTCTGCACGGCGTCGACGACGACCAGCGCGCGAAGCTGGCCGAGATCGCGGAGAGGACCCCGGTCACCAGGGCGGTCCGGGCGGGAACCGAGATCCGGACCACCACCGGGGCGGCCTGACCGGTGGCGACGCACGCGACGGAGCGGCCAGAGCAGTGGGTGTACTGATCCTATGACCGAGCGGATCGTCGTCATCGGGGCGGACGCGGCCGGAATGAGCGCAGCCTCGCAGGCCAAGCGAATCGCAGGCGACGCGGTCGAGATCGTCGCGTTCGAGCGCGGAGGGTACAGTTCCTACTCTGCCTGTGGGATCCCGTATTGGGTAGCCGGCGATGTCGACGGGCCGGAGCGTCTGGTTGCCCGTCCGCCGGACGCACACCGGCGCAACGGCATCGACCTTCGCATGCGAACCGAGGTAGAGAAGATCGACCTCGCGGCCGGACGGGTGCTCGCTCATGACCTTGCCGCCGGGCGGTCGTTTTGGGAATGCTTCGACTCTCTCGTCATCGCGACCGGCGCGGTCCCGGTGCGACCGCCGCTGCCCGGTGTGGACGCCGTCGGCGTGTTCGGCGTGCAGACTCTCGACGACGGCACCGCGCTCCTGGCGGATCTGCACCGCGCGCAGCCGCGGCGGGCCGTGGTGGTCGGCGGGGGCTACATCGGCGTGGAGATGGCCGAGGCACTGGTGCGACGCGGAGTCGCCGTCACCGTCGTCGATCAGGCCGCCCAGCCGATGACCACGCTCGACCCGGACATGGGTGCGGCGGTAAACCGGGCCATGGAAGAGATCGGCATCGATGTGCGCACCGACACAGCCGTCATCGGATTCGAGACCGGCAACAACCACAGGATTCGCTCGGTGGTGACCGCCGACGGCCCAATCCCGGCCGACGTCGTCGTCCTCGGCCTCGGGGTACGACCAGACACCTCGCTCGCCCAGGAGGCTGGCCTGCCGCTGGGCGATCACGGCGGCCTGCGCACGAACGTGCAGATGCAGGTTCTTGGCCACGACCATATCTGGGCGGGCGGCGACTGCGTGGAGGTCCTGAACCTGGTCTCGGGTCAGTACCAGCATGTGCCGCTCGGCACCCACGCCAACAAGCAAGGCCGGGTCATCGGGCACAGTCTGGCCGGCTCCTACGCCACATTTC
>JBAUAY010000735.1:0-6563 GCA_049676235.1 Streptosporangiaceae bacterium | reverse complement strand
TCCACGAGTTCGTGGCCCAGCTGCTCGAATGGGGCACGCAGGGCGACGTGGCCTACGTCCCGGAGATGCGGACGCAGATCGTCTCGGCCCGGACGGTGGCCGAAGTAGTCGCCGACATCGCCACCTCCGACGGCGAGCCGGCCCAGATCGTCGAGATCGCAGGGCCACGCGAGGAGGACCTGGCGCAGCTGGCCACCATGCTGGTCGCACGCCGCGGGACGCCGGTCAAGGTCCAGGCGGTACGTAACCCGGCCGACCCCGACGCCGACATGCAGGCGGCGGGCGGCCTGCTGCCCGGCCCGGGGGCACGGCTGGCCGGTCCTACGTTCGAGGCGTGGCTCGATAAGCAGTGGCGGGAACGCGTTGTGGCCTTACGGGTACGCCCGATAGGCATCACCCTGGCGCACCTCCCGCAGGCCGTAGAAGATCTTGGTCTGCAGCTGGGCGGAGTCTTCGTGCCAGTCGCCGTACACCTCCCAGCGTTCGCCGGTGATGCGCGGCCTTGGCTCGCGCACCAGCGGCGCACAGCCTGATGTGCCGCTTCAAGGCCGTCGTAAGGTCCGCGATGCGTGGTCCCGGTGACCAGCCCGGCGGGCAGCGCCGAGACCACGACCATCCCGGAAGCCGGGAACGGCTCGCTGACCTCGACCCCGACCTCTACGCCGACCTGATCAGTCCCTGGCTGGTCCCGGTAGAGCATGACATTGCAGCCGCCCTTGACCCTGGCCCGGCGCAGGCAGGCGTAGACCTCATCGAGCATCCCCCGCCACTGGCCAGGGAACCGTTCCCACGTGGTCGTGGCCACGACGGCCGCTATCGGCCGCCGCGGCTGGGCCGCCGCCGAAATCTCGTACATCATGCGCCACACCCTCCCGTCAGACGCTCAACCACCGACGCTCCCACCACAATGCCACTCACGCGCGGCGCCCGGGATCGACGTTGTCTTGAGCCGGACGATGTTGTCTGGGTCCGCGGATGGGTCAGCTCGGCCGGCCGCCGGGCTAATGCTCCGGGGGGACGCTGGCGGCGAGGCCAGCGGCCGGCCGGCCGGCCTGTCGCGATTTCCGGCCTACCCGGCGGATCATGGTGGCGGCTGCGTCGGCGTCGTGGATGGTGAGCGCGACCACGATGCCTACCGCGGCCAGGGCGGCGGCCACCAGGAACGCTACGTGGTAGCCGGCGAGGTCCGGCGTGGCCCGGCCGTCCACGACCTTTGTGGTGCCGACCGCGACGACGGCGGTGGTGAGCACGGCGACGCCGATCGCGCTGCCGAGCTGGCGGATGACGTTGAACACCGTCGAGGCCCGACCGGTGGCCTCGGGTGAGATGGTGGCGAACGCGGCCGCTTGAGCGGGGACGAAGACCTGGCCCATCGCGAATCCCAGGCAGAACATCAGCAGCCGCATCCACCACAGGCTCGTCTGCGCGCCGACCAGGCTCATCAGACCGATCGAGGCGGTCACCCCGAGCAGTCCCAGGGCGATGTTCCGGCGCGGCCCGAGCACGGGGTAGAGCACCCGACTGGCCAGCTGCGCGCCCGCCATCACCCCCAGTGCCTCCGGAAACGTGCTCAGGCCCGCGTCGAGCGCGGACATGCCGCGGCCGTCCTGGAAGAACAGCGAGACTACGTACAGCGTCCCGATGAACGACGCGGAGGCCAGGATCATCACGCCGTTAGTGGAGCGGAACAGCCGGTTGCCCAGCAATCGCAGGTCGATCAGCGGCTGCCGCTTGCGCAGCTCGGTGAGGACCAAGACCAGGAGCAGGATCACTCCGGCGGCAATGGTGGCCTGCACGATGCCTGAGCTCCAGTGCCGTATCGGCCCTTCCGACACCCCGTACATGAGCAGCCCCAGGCCGGCGCCGGCCAGCACGAAGCCGACCGTGTCGAACGGGCCGGGCTGCAGCGCGTCCGCGCCTTTCAGGAATAGCGCGCCGAAGGCGATGGCCAGTATCCCCAGCGGCACGTTCACGTAAAAAACCCATGGCCAGGACAATTCCGTAACCAGCAGACCCCCGATGACCGGGCCGAGCGCAGGGGCCAGCGTGGTCGGCACGGTCAGGATGCTCGATGCGCGGACTCGCTCGGCCGGAGGAAAAACGCGGAACAACATCGCCAGCCCGACCGGCGCCATCATCCCGCCGCCGGCGCCCTGCAGCACACGGAAGATGTCAAGCTCGGTCAGCGATCTGGCCATACCGCACAGCGCCGACGCGATGGTGAACACCGCGATCGCGGCGAGCAGCACCCGCTTGCCGCCGAACCGGTCGCCGAGCCAGCCCGACGCGGAGATGAACACCGCCAGGCTCACCAGGAAGTAGATGGAGACGCTGGCCACCGAGGTCGACTCGACTTGGAAACTGCGGCCAATCGACGGTAGCGCGACATTGACGATCGTCGCGTCCATGATCGTCATGAACATCGCCGCCACGTACACCACGCTGACGGCGACCTTCTGGTTAACCCGGCTGGTCATACTGATCCTTCCACGCCAGGATCCGGCCCAGGAGCCACGCTGCAACGGGCGCGACAAGGCACCGGCCCGGATTCCGGCGCCGACCCGCCTGCTTCCGGTGCCGCGGTTCCCACCCAGGTCAAGCCCGCGACGGCCAGTTTTCTTCCGTACCGAGCGGTAGCCCGGCCGGATCGGCATCGGGATGTCGGCCGCCCCATCTTGCCGACAGCGCCGGGGAGTGCCGCGCATGTCAGCCTACTGACATGATCACGATGACCGTACACGTCGCAGTGTTCGATACCCTCGCTGCCTGGGAGATCGGGTGCTCGGCGACTTCGCTAGCAGCCAGCAGCGACCAGAGCGGAGCCATCCGCGGCCCAGCTCACCGGCATCGGATCGCTGATCTCGCCGACGAAGCCGCCCGCCTCCAGGTTACGGAACGCGAGCATGACCCACTGCCCGGCCCGGTCGCGGACCAGGCGCCCGCTGTACAGATCCTCACCGGTCAGTGGAACGGCGCGGCCGGTGTCGAACGGACCGAGCACGGAGTGACCCGGCACGCACCAGATGGCGCCCGGTCCGCTCGCGTCACGCCGCTGCTGCGAGAGTTGCCCGGGCAGGCAGGAGAAGATCAGCACCGGACGCCCGGCCACCACCTCGACCTGCGGTACTTCCAGGTGCCAGAAGCCAGTATCGGACCGGGTGAGCGGGGGCTGCACCTGCCACCGCACCAGATCCGCCGATCGGGCGTGCCCGAGGACGCCCCGCTGACCCGTCGCGCCGCTCCTAGACCTGGCGGTCACCAGCATGTGCCAGCCATTCCCGCCGGGGTCAGCGAACACCCACGGGTCACGCCACGCCTCATCCCGTCCCGGGCCGAGCAGCTCATACCAGCGTGGATCGCACTCGGCCACCGGCGAGGCGGGATGTCGGTGCCAGGTGTACAGGTCGGCGGAGGTGGCCACGCCGATGCGCTGCTTGACGCCCGGTCCGGTGTTCGTGCCGCCGGTATAGAACATGAACCAGGTGCCGTCCGGGCCGCGCACCACTGAGCCGGTCCAGGTGGCCACGTCGTCAAACGCCGGGCTCGCCGCCGGGGCCAGCACATCAGCGGTCGCGGTCCAGTGGACCAGATCCTCCGAGCTGGCATGGCCGATGGCGACGTTGAAATGCCTCAGCTCAGGGTCGCCCAGACGGCGGGGAGCCTTGAGAAAGAACACGTGATAGGCACGCCCGTCGTCAGCGAACCAGAAATCCCATATCCACGAGTCTGCCAGCCGCAGCACGGCACGCCTTTCCGTCCGGAGGATCCGGCCACCGTTGAGCCACCGGATACCGACATCGGGCTAATCCTGCCGCACCGGCACCGCCCTATCTCACGGGCGGACCCGGGTCACGACGTCGCGGCCCAGCGAACGGTGAAGCCGACCAGCGTGTAGCCGAGCGCGTTGACGGTCGGCTGGACGAAGTTGTTCCGGATAATCTGCGCCGCCTGAGCCTCGGCCGTGCTTATCAGCGGACGGGTAATCTGCGGATTCTGCCTGACTTGAGCGAACGCGAGATTCTGCGCTTGGCCGTAGAGCACCGACTCAGAGAACTGCGGCCGTATCAGCGCTCCGCAACCGAGTCCTGGATAGGTCCAGCTGTGCTGGACGTCCATCGGATGCGACAGCGTGTTGTCGACCGTGACGTCGTGAACGGACTGCGGCAGCTGCGGCTCGGGCAACATGATGGTGACGCTGACCCGGCCGGGCACACCCGTCGCCGGACGGCTGAGGACCTGCAGGCGGTAGTGGCCGGACGCCGGCCTCCACCAGTCTGGGCCCGGGTTGAGGTCCACCGTGGCTGAGGCATGGCCGACGGCGGCGAAGGTGCTCGAATACCAGCACGGCCATATGCCGAGGCTCTTCGAGACCTTGTGGGTGAAGGTGAAGTTGAAGTTCTCGGTACCCAGGGCCGGCCTCGAGATGCCCTCGATCTTCTGCAGCACCCACGGCCCGACGTTGGTATCGGTGGTTGTGCCCGCGCTAATCGCCTGCCACGGCCAGGCCAACGTAATGTGCGGCAGCCGGACGTTGAAACCGAACAGGTGCAGTGTCGCGGAGAGCGCGGCCAGCACCGCCCAGGCGATCACCTTACGGAACACCAGGCCGGCCAGGATCAAGACCACAGCCCACGTGAGCTTGCGCGGGATCCGCCGCCGCGGGCTCATCCGGACGTATCCGCGCTCCAGCTGAACCGGCGCGCGGCCCGCCACACGGTAGGGCCGCTGCGGCGGTGGCGCCTGCGGTGGCAGGAACCACGTGTCCCCGTCATCCCGACCGTCCGCATCGGGCTCGGGCGGCTCCGCGCGACCGTATGAACCGCCCCGACCCGAGGGCGCCGTCCTCATCCCGCCGGGCCGGTTCGTGCTGAGCATGCCCACAAGAAAGATCAGGAAGCGAACCATCTGGTTTACCTTCTATTCGCTGGTCGGGGGCAACTAGGCAATGGCCGGGTAACCGAGGCTCAGTACGACCGGCACTGCCCCGAACGGCATGCGGAAACGTGTGCCCGGATTGTCAGGCGCATTCGGCTCCTTGACGTCGGGCCAGCGCATCTTCAGGTGCTGGGCCGTCAGCCCTTCCACCGCGTAAGGGAACTCCATGGCGGAGATTCCGTGCAGCTTGAGCAGGCCGCCCCAGCGGAAGGCGGCGAAAACCTTGGCGAGGTCGCGGACCGACAGCGGGCGCCGCTTGGTGATATCAATCCAGTAGACCGCCATCGCGAGCTCGACCAGGTCGCCGCCGCACTGGGCCAGCGCTTCGGATTTGGTGCGGTACACCGTCCCGTCGGTGTTGACGGTGCCGAGTTTCTCCCCCTGCACCGGCGAATAGCGCGGCTGAGCGTGGCACTGCATCCAGTCGCAGGCCGCCAGCAGCTCCCAGCGAATCCCGCTCTGGCTCGCCACGTCGTCATAGAGCGGCTCGGCGCGGCTCAGCGGTGCCTTGGCCGAGGTCATGAAGGCAGTCGTGACCGTTTGCGGGATCTGCGGCACGTACCGGCTGGCGCTGGCACCGGTTTGCGCCCGGCGGGGCGCGACCCTCGGCCCCGGCCGCTGGCTAACCTGCGAGGCCCGCACGGCCGGAGCCTGCGCGGCCAGAGTCGTCCGGGTCGGCCCTGCGGTGTAGGCGTCCAGGACCCCGGGAATCGTGGCCGCGCCCTGGCCGCCCGTCACACCATGACTACCCGTTCCGCCTTGACTGACCGCCCCGCCTTGACTGACCGCCCCGCCTTGACCCACCGCTCCGCCTTGGCTGACCGCCCCGGCCTGGCTGACGGTCGCGCCCTGATTGCCAGGGCCGGCCTGAACCGCCGTAGGCGGCGCGGCCGGTGCCGCCGCGTCATAGCGGTACAGGTTGTACAGCCGCATGATCGCGATGAGGTTCGAGCCGTACTGGGGATCGGTCGCGTAGACGCCGGTCAGGTCGGTCGCGAAGGCGTCGGGAAGGTGCCGGTCGGCCATGGCCTGCTGATAGCTCGGGCCAGTGGCCAGCAGCTGGCTGTGATCGGCAATGCTCTCGGCCACGTTGTGGTACACCCGAAAGCCAGCGTTGAGCGTCACCCACTGGCCGTTCTCGAACTCGCGCGTGGGCAGCAAGTCAGAGCCCGCCGGACCGGAGCCCTTGATACCGAACAGGTTATGATCCCGGATTGCCAGCGCGCTCTGACCCCAGCCGGATTCGTCGATGGCCTGAGCGATGGTCACCGCCGCCGGGATGCCGTACCGGCTTTGAGCCGCCATGGCGCCAGGCGCTACTTCGCTGATGAAGGTCTGCTGGGTGCTCGTGTCCGGGACGTGCGCTGCGGTCGGCGCGTTGCTCCTGGTGTATGCCGGTGTGGTCGGCGCCGACGAACCACCGAAGGTGACGTCCGCTGTCGCCTGGAGCCCTGGGATGGCCGCCGTGCCCGGCCGCTGTCCCTTCCCGGCGCGAGGTCCGGTCCCGGCCTTGGACGCCGTACCGGCCCGCCCTGTGTTGCCTCCCCGCCCGGCCGTGCCCGCCCGTGTCGCGGAACCCGCCCGGGCCGGGTTACCCCGACCGGCCGCCGTGCTCTGCCGGGCTGCCC
>JBAUAY010000734.1:0-1944 GCA_049676235.1 Streptosporangiaceae bacterium | reverse complement strand
TGCCCGGCGTGGGACACACCCCGATGCAGGAAGACCCGCACACAACCAGCACCTTGCTGCTGGACATCGCCGCGGCCGCCGGGCATCCCATCTCACAGCGCCCCCGCTATCGCCGTCCCCCTTCCGGAAGTGGCGCCCAAGCGCTGACCACGAGCCGCGATCTCAGCAGACAGAGGCGGAAACGGGAAACCGCATTCGGCCTTGTGGATCGAATTGGCCCGCACCCTCGCCGCGGCCTGAGCCGGCGTATCGCCCCTGGCGCCACTGCCCTTAACTTCTGGGACTTACGTCTGTTTTCGGGAGATTTGACGGGACGATGGTGAGGGTGTAGTCGGCTGGCTCGCTGGCCCATTTGCGTCGTTCGGCGGCGGTGCGGCCGGAGGTTCGCTGGCGGTCTGGGCGACCGGGCGGGAGGGTGAGGATGGCAGCGTCAAGCCCGGCGAGGGGCGCGTTTTCGCTGGCCGGCCGCTTGCCGCAGTGCGGGCAGCAGGTATCGGCGGTGACGGCGGCGCGGGCGAGGGACAGCACGGCGGTGAAGCAGATCTGGCCGGGCGCAAGGCCGGCGGTGGCAGCGGCGCGGGCGGCGAGCCCGGCGATCATGTTGTGGGCGAGCAGTAGCGCCCAGGCTTCCTGGCGGACGAGTGCCTCCGAGCGCCCGCGCAGGACGCGGCCGGCGCCGCGGACGGTCCTCTTCAGGTGAAGGAAAGCGATTCCGGTCAGCCATCTTTTCTGGTACAGGACGGCGAGTTCCCCGGCGGGATAAAGGTCCGGATCCAGGAGGGTGGTGAGCAGCCTGATCCGGGTGGTTTTCACACGGCCGCCGCGGGTGCGGGTCAGCACGGTGAAGCAGATCAGCCGCGCGACGGTGTCCGGCAGGGACGGGAGGGCGGAGTCGCCGGCGGCCTTGCGGCGGCGGGAGCGCATGCCGCCGCTCTCGCGCAGCAGGACCAGCTCCGATCCGTCTTTCAGCGCGTCAAGAGTCTTGAAGGGGACGGACTTCGCGCCGTTCTTGACGCGCCAGGCCAGGTGCGCGCCGGTGCCGGAGAACCGGATGAAGCGGTCCATGGAGAAGAAGCCGCGGTCGGCGAGGTTCAGCTGCCCGGGGCCGAACGCGTCCTGCAGCCCGTCTGCCAGGGCGTTCTCCCCGTCGAGGTAGCGGCCGATGACGGCGGCCTTCCACCGGCGGGTGCCGGAGTGCAGCAGCCCCACGAGCCTCAGCAGCGGCTTCGCGTCCGGAGAGGGGGTGCCGAACTCGTCCGCGAGCAGCGGGTCGTTGAACAGTTCCAGGGTGGTGCCGTCGATCTGGGTGATCTCCAGGCCGAACGCGGTGCCGTCCGGGCCTGCGGGAATGTCGTCACGGGCCGCGTCGTGCCCGAACATGGCCCGGGCCGGGGCCTCCCCGGACCGGGCCCGGGCCTTGGAGTAGGCGGGCCCGGCCGGCACCGGGGTGCCTGGCCTGGCCGGCAGGCCGGGCATATTGAAGACCAGGGCGAGGACCGGGTCGTAGCCGAGGACCGGGAACAGCGCCCCGGTGACCAGGCACAGGGCCGTGACCGCGGCATTCAGTGCCCGTTCCTGCTTGTGATCGTGCTCCGCCGCGGCCGCGGCGGCGATCGTCCCGTCTGCCAGCAGCGATTCCGGCAGGCTCTCGCGCCGCAGGCCAGCCAGCCAGTCCTCGTCCTCCCACGGGCCCGGGCCGGCCGCGACCCGGACAGCCAGGCCCGCATCATCACCGGGAGTGGACGGGACAGCGACCGGCATGGCAAAATTCGCGGGCAACGAGGCTCCTGTGACTGGCTCCTGGATTCGACACCCAACGTCATAGCAGGGGCCTCGTCGCATTCATGTCCGCACCGGAACGCCGACCGCAATCGTGACTCACTCGTAACGCAACGCTAAAAACAGGACACTCAGACACAGAAGTCCTGGAAGTAAAGGGCAGTG
>JBAUAY010000733.1:0-1671 GCA_049676235.1 Streptosporangiaceae bacterium | reverse complement strand
CGCCGTCACCGTGCTGAGCTCCGACGATCCGGTCCGGGTGTTCCAGCGGTACTCCACCCTGAACGCGATCTCAGACGGCCGGGCCGAAGTCATCCTCGGCCGCGGATCGAGCATCGAATCGTTCCCGTTGTTCGGCTACGACCTGGCCGACTACGAGGAGTTGTTCGACGAAAAGGCCACGCTGTTCGCCGAGCTGCTCAAGGGCGGTCCGGTCAGCTGGGAGGGCAAGACCCGCGCGCCGCTGCTGAACCAGGACGTGGTGCCGCACACCGAGTCCGGCCCGTTCCCGGCGTGGATCGGCGTCGGCGGCAACCCGCAGTCGGTGATCCGCGCCGCCCGCCTCGGGTTCTCGCTCATGCTGGCCATCATCGGCGGGTCGCCGGCCCGGTTCGCCGCGTACTCGCAGCTGTTCCAGCGTGCGCTGGAGAAGTTCGGCCGCCCGCCGCTCCCGGTGGGCATGCACTCACCGGGCCACGTCGCGGATACCGACGAGCAGGCGAAGGCGGAGTTCTGGCCGCGCTGGCGGGAGATCATCGCCCTGATCGCGCCGGAGCGCGGCTTCGCGATCCCTACCGAGGAGTCGTTCGACTGGGAAACCGGGCCGCAAGGAGCACTGTATGTCGGTTCACCGGAAACCGTCGCGCAGAAGATCGCCACGAACCTCCGCGCCCTGGGGGCCACCCGGTTCGACCTGAAGTACGGCATGCCGGGCCTGACGCACGATCAGCTCATGAGCAACATCGAGCTGTACGGCCGCCAGGTCATCCCGCGCGTCCGCGAACTACTCAGCTAAACCCCGGGAACGACCGACCCATCACTGCCGACTGAGAAGCTGACCCGCCGACGGGCGGTAGCGTCAGCAGCAGCCGCGCCCGGACGGCCCGCATCACCACCGCGGTCACCCAATGGATCGACAGGCAACTACCCCATTGATTGACTGACTCCGGAGGCAATGACCGTGTCCGTATACCGGGCCATCGAGAACCTGATCGCGACCTACGCCGAGCTCGTGGATGACGGCGATTTCGCGGGCCTCGGCGCCCTGCTCGCCGACGCCACCTTCACGGGCAGCGGCGCACCAGTTAGCGGCTCAGACGCCATCGAGAAGATGTTCGCGGACACGCTGATCGTTTACGACGACGGCACGCCACGCACCAAGCACGTGACAACCAATGTCATCATCGAAGCCGACGAGGAGGCGGGCACGGCAGTTTCGCGTGCGTACTTCACCGTGCTGCAGGCTCGGCCCGGCCTGCCTCTGCAGCCCATCGCCAGCGGCCGGTACCGTGATCGCTTCGAACGCCGCGACGGGCAGTGGCGCTTCGCGGAGCGGCGCGTCCGCGTCGATCTCGTCGGCGACGTGAGCGGCCATCTTCGCCGCCCGAAATAGGCTCTAGGGGACGACGGTGACCGGCCACTTCCCGGCCCGTATCAAGCGGCCGGCCAGTGAGCCCACGATCCGGTGGCCGAGGTGCTCGGATGCGCCGACGACCACAAGGTCCGCGTGCGTCTGCGCCGCGATCTTGGTGAGCTCGGCCAGCGGATCCCCGCGGACCGAGCGGAACTCGGCAGCTATACCGGTCTCGGCCGTCCGGCTGAGCATCAGCTGCTCCAGCTCGTGAGCGACCTGCTCGAAGGTCTCGCTCATCACGGCGGCACCGCCCGGCGCCG
>JBAUAY010000732.1:0-3975 GCA_049676235.1 Streptosporangiaceae bacterium | reverse complement strand
CAAGTCCGACCTGAGCAAGGCCGGGTACCCCAACGGCGTCACGCTGACCTACATGTACCCGAACGACTCCTCCAACACCCGGATCTTCACCGCGATCCAGGCGTCGCTGGCGAACTGCGGGATCACGCTGACCGGCAAGCCCGAGCCGGGCTCCTCGTTCTTCACCGACTTGGGCAACGCGCCGGAGAGCAACAAGGCGGGCGCGTGGGACATGGGTCAGCCGGGCTGGATTCCCGACTGGTTCGGGAACAACGGCCGTACGGTCATCCAGGCGCTGTTCCAGGGCCCGAACTGCGTGGTCAACACGGTCAACTACGGCTGCTACCAGAACTCGACCGTGAACTCGCTGATCACCTCGGCGGAGGGCGCGACCTCGACATCGGCTGCCGGGAACTTCTGGCACCAGGCCGACATGCAGATCATGTCGGACGCGGCCATCGTGCCCATCATGAACCAGGGCTTCCCGCAGTACACGAGCTCCCGGGTCAGGGGCATCGCGTCCAACGGGCAGACCTACCCGACGGCGCTCTTCCAGCCGAACATCGGCTACCCGGACATCACCGCCGTCTGGCTGGCCGGCAGCTGAACTCGATACCCGCATTAGCAGCTCTGGGTGATATGCCCCGATCTGTCCGGTGTTGACGACGGCATAGGCCACTGTTCATCCTGGGCGGCTATCTGCACGCAAGCAGGAGTGAACACGGTCACGCCCGTCAGCGGCCGAGAACGGCCGCAAAGGAGATCGCGCCACGCGCCGCATCGGTGCCTTGTTCGGCCAGTACCCGCCGATCCAGACCGGCACCCTGGGTCGCCGCACCGGCACCGGGCGGAACGCGACGTCGTCGACGACCACGTGCTTGCCGCGGAAGCTGACCTGCTCGCCCGACCACAACAGGTCCAGCGCGGCCAGGCCCTCGTCCAGCCGGGCGGCAAGCACCCGCGGATCCGCCGACTCGCCGAACGTGGCGTACTCGTCGTCAAGCGGCGCGCCGAGCCCGGCCCCGAAGATCATCCGGCCGTCGCTGAGCCGGTCCACGGTGGTCACCTCGCAGGCGAGCTTGGAAACCCGCCGCCGGACGACCGGCGTGATCATCGTGCCCAGCCGGTTGCGGCTGGTGACGAGCGCGGCGGCGGTCAGCAGGATCCACGGGTCCGCGATCTCGCGCCGGAGCCGCTTGTGGTGCACGACGTGATCCCAGACGAACAGCCCGTCCCAGCCGGCGGCTTCGGTCCGTCGCGCGAGCTCGGCGAAGGCCCGGGCGTCGGCGAACTCGCCGAAGTTCGGCACATTGATCGCGAAGCGCATAACCCCCATCGTGGCATCGACGATGGCGCGGCGCGGGATACCACCGCCCGTTCGGGATGCATGTCTTTCTCTAAGGCCAGCCGTGCGGCCAGTGAGCCTTCCAGCGGCTGCCCTGCCCGGTGCGGCGGGTGGGCAGCATTCCAGCACTGGCCTGTACCACAGCGCCGACCGCAGCTTGGGTGACCGCTGTGGAGTTCCCGAGGTGCACCACGCGGGCACCTCTCGCCGCGGCTTCGACGGCTGCCGGGATCACCGGGCCCCACAGGGTGTCAAGGATGACGTCAGCCTCGCTGCTCCGGTTCCAGCAGGCGCTCGGTGAGCGTCGGCATCCCCGCGGTCGTCGGGTGCCGGGAAGCAACCGCCCTGATCGCCGACGGCGCCCGTGTCCGCGTCGACGGGACCACGGGTGAGGTCCGAGTACTCTCGCCATGATCGCGGTCCAGCTGGCGGAAGCTCGCGATGAAAGCGCGTTCGGTGGCAAGGCGGTGCAGCTCGGCGCCGCCGTCCGCGCCGGGCTGCCGGTGCCCGCCGGCTTCGCGCTCACCGTGGATCTGGTCGAGACGGTCGCGCGCGGCCGTCCGGCCAGCCAGGCGAAGCTCGCCGCGGTCTGTGCTCGCCTGACCGGTCCGCTCGCGGTGCGTTCCTCCGGCGTCGGCGAGGACTCGGCCACTGCGAGCTTTGCCGGACAGCACGCAACCGTGCTGGGCGTCCGGGGCTTCCCGGCCGTCACCGAAGCCGTCGAGGTCGTATGGCGCTCGGCCTCGTCCGAGGCGGCGCTCGCCTACCGTCGACGTATGGGGGTCAGCCCGGCGGTGCGGATCGGCGTGGTCATCCAGGAGATGGTCGCGGCCGATGCGGCCGGCGTGCTGTTCAACCGCAACCCCGTCACGGGCGCCGACGAAGTCGTCGTGGAGGCCACGTGGGGCTTGGGCGAAGCGATTGTCCAGGGTCTCGTGATCCCCGATCGCTACCGCATCGCACGCAACGGCGAGGTGCTCGAACAGACATCAGGATTCAAACAGCTCGCGGTCCGCCAGCATCCCGACGGGCACACCCACCGGGAGCCGGTCTCGCGCGAACTCGCCGAGAAACCGTGCCTCGACAGCACCCAGCTCCATAGTCTTTACCAGCTTGCCGCACGGTGCGACGACGTCTACGGCACCGGTCCCCATGACATCGAATGGGCATTCCAGGCGCACACTCTTCATCTCCTGCAGCGGCGGCCGATCACCACGTCCCTCATTTGGCGGGAGTTACTGGATGCAGCACTGAACGTTGATGACCAACGCGAGGCCACCAGCAGCAACGACAATCACCGCTCCGGCAATTGACCATCGGATGATCCAATCCACCGCCATCACCAGGCACCACCGTCAAGCGCAAACTCCGTGGTCGGAACAATCGGGACCATTCACGTAAGTTGCGACTCGGACCTCGGACACAAGCCCATGGCACTTGACCTACCAGACCTCAGGTGAGGTGGTAGGTGATCTGGCCAATCGCGAGGTCGAGTGCCGCTTCGAGGGGACCGGCGTCGCGTTTGGCCTGGGTAAGCAGCAAGCCCCCCTGGAGGGCGGCGAGGATTCCCATCGCGAGCTGGTCGACATCGGTCTCGTCATGTAGCTCGCCCCGGTCGCGCATGCGCCGCAGCCCGTCGCGGATCGGGGCTTCCCAGCGATCGAAGCTGGCGGCGAGCGTGGCCCGGGCGGGTTCGTCGGTCTCGGCAAGCTCGCTGGACAGTGACCCGAGCGGGCAGCCGCCCTCGCAGTGCCGTTGTCTTTGCAAGTCGACAAGCATGTCGCGCCACTGCCGGAACGCGGCGAGAGAGTCCAACTGGTCGAGGAGCGGGCGCTGGCCGTCGATGATCTCGTCGGCTTGATGCTCGATCACGGCCTGCACCAGCGCGTTCTTGTCGGGGAAGTAGTGGTAGAGCTGCGAATTGCTGACATGCGCGGCCGCGAGGACGTCTTCGTTGCTGGTGCCGGCTACGCCGTGGCGGAACATCAGCTCCGCTGCGGCTTCCACGATCCGCGCTCGCGTCGCGAGCCCCTTGCGGGTGAGCCGCCCGGCGGATGCGTTTGCTGTGGCCATGACCTCACTTTACTGATTTTGGCCTTGACAAGCCAGAAAAGATGTGAGCAAGATTGGCCTGTTCAAGCCAAAATTAGAGGAAGCGGTTCGCATGACTTCTCCCACCTCAAGTCCGTCAACCGCGCTGGTCACCGGGGCCACCAGCGGCATCGGCCGGGCGACCGCGATCGCTCTCGCCGCGTCCGGGATTCACGTGGCGGTATCGGGACGCGACAAAGTCCGCGGTGACCTAACGGTGGCGGTGATCCGGGCAGCCGGCGGCCAGGCCGACTTCGTCCCGGCCGACTTGCGCGACGCCGCCTCGGCGACTCAACTGGCTGGCGCGGCCGAGGCGGTGCTCGGCCACGTGGACATCCTGGTCAACAACGCCGGGTCCGGTGCCTTCGGCCCCACTGCCGATACGACCGAAGCCGCGTTCGACGAACTGTTCGCGCTCAACGTCAAGGTGCCATACTTCCTCACCGCCGCCCTGGCCCCGGGCATGGCCGAGCGCGGCACCGGAGTCATCGTCAACGTCTCGACGATGGTCGCCGAGTTCGGGCTCGACGGCATGGCGCTCTACGGCTCGACCAAGGCCG
>JBAUAY010000731.1:0-9080 GCA_049676235.1 Streptosporangiaceae bacterium | reverse complement strand
GGGCTACTCATCCCGCCACGGTTCTCCTTCCAGCACCTGCTCGGCTCGCCCCGGTTCGCGATGCAGAAGACGCTGCTGCAGCTGCCGCACGCGGAGCCGCAGAATTACACCGAGCAGGTCGCCGACGTGCTGGCTCTGCTCGCCGGGACTTACCGCTCCCCGGACGGGGAGGAGGCCCACGTGGTGCCAGGCGAGGGCGCGGCAGTGCAGGTCTGGATCCTCGGCAGCAGCGGCGGTGAAAGCGCCGAGGCCGGCGGCCAGAACGGCCTGCGCTTCGCCGCAAACTACCACGTCAGCCCGGCCACCGTGCTCGAGGCGGTGGACGGATACCGGGCCGCGTTCCGGCCTTCCGCGGTCCTCGGCCAGCCCTACGTCAGCGTGTCGGCCGACGTCGTCGTGGCCGGCACCGAGGCCGCGGCCCGTGAGCTGGCCACCGGCTACGGTCTGTGGGTGCGCAGTATCCGCACCGCCGAAGGCGCCATCCAGTTCCCCACCCCCGAGCAGGCTCGCCGCCACGTCTGGAGCGACGCTGACCGCGAGTTGGTCGCCGACCGCATCGACACCCAGTTCGTCGGTACCCCGGGCCAGGTCGCGGACCGGCTGGAGCGTCTCCGCGACGCCACCGAAGCTGACGAGCTGATCATCACGACCATTACCCACGACCACGCTGACCGTGTCCGTTCCTACCAGCTGCTCGCCGAGGAGTGGACCCGACGATGACCCTGCCCGCCGCGCTGTTGATCCGACCGGCGCCGATCCATCCGGTACGGGCCGCCAAAGAGGCTTGCTGGAGGGCCAGCGCGCAGGACCTCCTTACGCCTAGGCAGACCAGGCCGGTTTGTACAGTATCCACATCGGAAATTGGATATGCCTCGCTGAGGAGGACTCTGCCGTGGAAACATGGGACGCCATCCGCGCCCGCCGCAACGTCCGCGCCTACCGGCCTGACCCCGTGGCGGCCAGCGACCTCGACCGGATCACCGAGGCAGGCCGACGGGCGCCGTCGGCATCCAACCGGCAGCACTGGGACTTCATCGTAGTCACCGAGCCGGATCAGCTCCGGACGCTGTCCACCGTGTGGCGGGGGGCCGGACACATCGCCCGCGCAGCCGCGGCCATCGCCCTGGTCATGCCGAGGGCCGAGGACGACCGTACCCGCCTCCTCGACTACTACGACCTCGGGCAGGCCACCTACGCCATGGCCGTCGCCGCCGCCGACCTCGGCATCGGCACCGGCCATGCCTCGGTCGGCGACCAGGATGCAGCTCGTCAGATCCTGGGCGTGCCCGGCGATCACGATGTCGCCTTCCTCCTCGGCGTGGGCTACCCGGCGGACCGACCGCTGCGGCCCATCGCCAATCCCGACCGCCGCCCGGCCGGCGAGGTCATTCATCACGGCCGCTGGTAGCCGGCGGACGAGTAGTCAACCGTGGTCGGTCAGACCTGCCCCTATCTCGACCCTGTGGACTCTCTCTGATGCGGGCGGAGAGTGACCGCCCCGGGCACAAGACATGCCATCAGTGACTGCATTGTGCGGGCATACCCGCGGGAATCCGCGTGCTGCCGATGATGGTCACGAACGGTCACGTAACCCAAGCCCGGTCAGCCGCGGGAAAGGAGGGTACCCACTCCTCTCCACTTTCAATATATAGCGCACCGGGGGGCTTGCGGCAAGACCCGGGGCGTGCTGCAGAATGGCAGACCGAGGCCAGAACCTGCGGAAATGGAAGTCGCGAAGTGCCTGCGTTGTTGTTGACGTATGGGTCGCGCGGGGAAACGGCCTCAGATCGGAGCTGACGACTTGAACCCGCTGACTACCAGTGCGTTTGACCTTCCCGACCACCTCGCCCCTAAGGCCGACCCGGCGCTGATCGGCGGCGACGAGCAGCACTTCGCGGCCATCGCGGAGAGCCTCGAGCAGTCGATCGCCGATCTGTCCGGCCGCCTTGACACCCAACTCAAGGCGCCCGGCGGCATAGGCCAGAAGGCGATGGACCGGGACATGGAGGTCCACCGACTGACCGCCCGGCTGCGCGTCCTGCTCCGCTTCGGTCTTGACCTGTGCCTCGGGCGCATCGTCAGCACGGACAACCCCGAGCCCGTCTACATCGGACGGCTTGGCCTCACCGACAGCGCGGGCCGCCGACTGCTGCTCGACTGGCGCTCCCCCGCGGCTGAGCCGTTCTTCGGGGCGACCCACGCCAACCCGATGGGCCTGACAAGCCGCCGCAGGTACCGCTGGACCCGCGGCCGGATCAGCGACTACTGGGACGAGGTGTTCACCCCGGACGGACTGGAAGGGCACGCGGCGCTCGATGACCAGTCCGCGTTCATCGCCAGCCTGGGCAGCAGCCGGTCGGCCCGGATGCGGGACGTGCTCGGCACCATCCAGGCCGACCAGGACGCCATCATCCGCGCGGGATCCCGGGGTGCTCTCGTCGTCGACGGCGGTCCAGGCACGGGCAAGACCGTCGTCGCCCTGCACCGCACCGCCTACCTCCTGTACTCCGACCCTCGCCTCGGCCACCGCCGGGGCGGCGTGCTGTTCGTCGGCCCGCACCAGCCGTACCTGGCCTACGTCTCCGACGTCCTCCCCAGCCTCGGCGAGGAGGGCGTACAGACCTGCACCCTGCGGGACCTCGTCGCCGAGGGAGCCGCGGCGGCGACCGAGACCGACCCGAACGTGGCCAGCCTGAAGTCGTCCGCGAACCTGGTGAAGGCGATCGAGCCGGCCGTCAGGTTCTACGAGAAGCCGCCCGCCAAGGGGATGACGGTCGAGACCCACTGGTCCGACATCTGGCTGAGCGCCGACGACTGGGCTGAGGCGTTCGAAGCACCAGATCCCGGTACTCCGCACAACGAGGCGCGCGACCTGATCTGGGAGGCGCTGCTCGCGATCCTGATGGGCAAGCACAACGGCGACGTCTCGGCTGACCTGCTCCGCAAGTCGCTGCTGCAGAACCGGGAGCTGCGCACGGCCCTCAACCGCGCGTGGCCGCTGATCGAGGCGGTTGACCTCGTCGGAGACCTGTGGTCGGTACCCGCTTACCTGCGGCTGTGTGCTCCGTGGCTCAGCCCCGATGACGTTCAGCGGCTGCAGCGCGAGGACGCTCAGGCCTGGACGGTGTCCGACCTGCCGTTCCTGGACGCGGCACGGCGGCGGCTCGGCGATCCGGAGGCATCACGCCGTAAGCGACGGCATGACGCTGCGGTGGCCGCTGAACGTGAGCAGATGGCCCGGGTCGTCGACAACCTGATCGAGGCCGCGGACGACGAATACGGCGTAGGTCTGGTGACGATGCTGCGCGGCGAGGACTTCCAGGACGCCCTGGTCAATGAGGCCGCATTGCCCGGTACCGATCCGGACCGGCTGGCCGGCCCGTTCGCGCACATCGGCGTGGACGAGGCTCAGGAACTGACCGACGCGGAGTGGCAGATGCTGCTGCTCCGCTGCCCGTCCCGGAGCCTCACCATTGTCGGGGACCGCGCCCAGGCCAGGCACGGGTTCAAGGAGTCGTGGCACGAACGGCTCGAGCGGATCGGGCTCGACCGGATCAACCTGGCTTCCCTGAGCATCAACTACCGGACGCCGGAAGAGGTCATGACGGAAGCCGAGCCGGTCATCCGGGCCGTGCTCCCCGACGCCAACGTGCCGACCTCCATCCGCAGCACCGACGTCCCCGTCGTACACGGATCTGCCTCGGATCTAGGCTCGATCCTCGGCAGCTGGCTCGCCGCGCATGCCGACGGGATCGCCTGCGTCATCGGCGATCCCACGTTCCGCGCGACGTCCCGCGTCCGGTCGCTGACCCCGGAGCTGTCGAAGGGCCTCGAGTTCGACCTCGTCGTCCTCATCGACCCAGAGGCGTTCGGCAGGGGTATCGAAGGAGCGGTCGACCGCTATGTCGCGATGACCCGGGCGACCCAGCAACTCGTCATCCTCACGAGTCCCTGACGTCGGCCGGGCCGGAGCACCCTTGGGGCGGTCCGTGCGCCCGCGGACTGGGGAGCACCCGGTAAACCCGAGCCGGTTAGAGAACCGCGGGAGCATCTGCCGCGCGCAAGGGCTCCAGCAGCCGGTGCGGCCTGGTCAGCGCGGTGGTTACCCAGCTGCCGTCGTCCGGCGGCGGCTCGAGCCCGGGGCCGGGGGTGATGATGGTGTCCGCCGCAGGTACCGGCCTGCCGCAGGCCTCGCACCGGCCCCACCGGTCGACCTGTCCGCCGTCGGCGGCGTGCCGGAACAGCCGCCGCGGGCCGCCCGGGGCGCAGAAGTCGTCTCCCCAGCTCATCAGGGACAGGACGACTGGCCACAGGGCTGTGCCCTTGTCGGTCAGCTCGTATTCGAGGTGACGCTCGCCGGCGACCCGCGTCATCACGCCGGCCGCGATCAGGGCCTTCAGCCTGCTGGCCAGCACGGCCCGCGGTATGCGGAGGTGGTCGATGAAGTCCGCGAACCGGCGCACCCCCCAGAAGGCGTCGCGGACGATCAGCAGCGTCCACCGCTCGCCGATGATTTCCAGCGAGCGGGCCAGGGAGCAGGCCTGCCCGGCGTAGTCGTTCGGAAGAGCCATATCCCGAGCTTACCCTAAGCAGTTCGGCCAGCAGACTGTGATTCATATAACAGACTCAAGTTCATTGACAGAACTATCAACGGCGGGTCAGGATTGGTTCATTGAACAGACCGACCCGCAGGCGGAGGCGTCGCCCACCCGGTGCTTCCGGGGCCGCAGGCCATCTTCCCGCGAAGGAGCTCTCCACCATGTCCTCACAGAACACCGGCACGCTTAAGGACGAGCCCGGCGATAAGGAAATAGCCGCCTCGACGCCGGCCACGCACCGCTCCGCCGACGCGCCAGGTCAGCACGAAAAGCCGTTGAGGTTCCTCATCGTCGGAGCCGGGGCGGTCGGCGGATTGATCGCCGCGCGCCTGGCCGGTGCCGGGTACGACGTGACGGTGCTGGCGCGGCCGCGAAGCGCCGCGCGGCTGCGCGAGGGCGGGCTCCGCATCGCCAGCGGAGACGCGACCAGCGTGCTGCGGCCTGCGGTCGTGACCGCGGGCGAGCTCACCTCCGGTTATGACGCGATCGTGCTGGCGGTGAAGTCCGAGGGTCTGGACGCGGCGATGGCCGACATCGAGCCCGCGGTGAAGCGGCCGGCCGTGATCATCCCGTTCCTGAACGGGATGGCCCACGTCGAGGCCCTGACCGGCCGGTTCGGGCCGGCCGTGCTCGGCGGGGTGCTGCGGATCGCGACCCAGCTCCAGGACGACGGGACGATCCGGGTGCTGACGCCCGAATTCGACGTCGAGCTGGGGGAACTTGACGGCTCGCCGAGCACCCGCGTCGACCGGCTCGCGGCGGCCTTCAAGGACGCCGGGGCAGACGTCACCGTACCCGGGAACATCGTCGATGCGATGTGGGCCAAGTGGGTGTTCATCGCCAGCCTCGGCGCCGTCACCTCGCTGATGCGGGCACCCGTCGGCGCCATCGCGGCCGTGCCCGCAGGACAGCGGTTCGCGCAGTCAGTGCTCGCGGAAACAGCGGCCGCGGCAGGCGCCTGCAGCCATCCCGTTCCCGCCGGGCAATTGCCCGTGACCGAGCAGGCCCTCACCGCCCCGGGGTCGCCAGCCACATCGTCGCTGACCCGCGACCTGATCGCGGGCCGCCGCACCGAAGTCGAGGCGGTGCTGGCCGACCTCGCCGCCCGCGCCCGCGCGGCCGGGACCGCCACCCCGCTGATCGACCTGGCCGTGCTGGCCTTGCGGATCCACAACCGGCAGATCGGATCCTGAGCACCGCCTGAAACCGGCAACCTCTAGGAGGAACCTGCGATGCCCATGTCCGACACCGTGACCAGCCGTGAACGCGCGAGCGGCAATGCCGAACGGCACCGCTGGCCCGGGACGCAGGCTGCGGGTGAGCATTCCCAGCGCACGGCGCCGTCGCGAGCGGCGTTCTGGCTGGTGGCCGGGGTGTTCTGCCTGCTGTTCTTCGCGGCGGGCGCCCCGACGCCGCTGTACGGCGTCTACCAGGCCCAGCTGCGGTTTTCCGCGACCACGCTGACCGCCGTCTTTGCCATCTACGCCTTCGTCCTTCTCCTGACGCTGCTGGTTTTCGGGTCGGTGTCGGACTACCTGGGCCGACGGCGCGTAATCCTCGCCGCCCTCGTGGTGAGCGCGGGTGCGTGCGCGATGTTCCTGGCCGCGCACAGCGTCGGGTTCCTGTTCGCTGCCCGTGCGCTGCAGGGCGTGGCCGTCGGCACAGCTATCGGTGCGCTCGGCGGGGCGCTGATCGACCTGCAGCCTGGGGGCAGCGGGCTCGCCCCGCTGATCACCGCCGCCGCCCCCGCCCTGGGGCTTGGAGCAGGCGCGCTGGGGACCAGTACGCTGGCCCAGTACGGGCCGACGCCCATCCGCCTGGTGTGGTGGCTGCTGCTGGGCGCCAGCGTGGCCGCCGCCGCCGGGATACTGGCGATGCCCGAGCCAGGGACCCGGCGGGCTGGCGTACTGGCGTCGCTGCGGCCCCGGGTGGGCGTGCCGCGCCAGGCGCGCGGGACGTTCGCCACCGCGGTGCCGTGCCTGTTCGCGGTGTGGGCGCTGGGCGGCCTGTATCTGTCGCTCGGGCCGTCGCTGGCCGTGCAGGTGACCGGCTCGCGGGATCTGCTGTGGGGCGGCCTGCTGGTCTTCCTGCTCACCGGGGTCGCGGCCGCGGCCATGGTCGCGTTCCGCGGACTCACCCCGCGCACGGCGATGCTGGCCGGCTGCCTGGTCCTGCTCGCCGGCCTCGCGGTGACCTTCGCCGCGATCGCCACGGCCACCGCTGCCGCCTTCCTGGCCGGCACCGCGGTGGCTGGCGTGGGTTTCGGGCTGGCGCTGCTGGGCGTTAACCGCACCCTGATCGCGCTGGCCGCTCCCGCACAGCGCGCCGGGCTCATCGCCGCGATCTTCATCATCAACTTCGTCGGGCTCAGCATCCCGGCGCTGATCGCCGGGGTGGCAACCGCACGCATCGGCCTGCATCGGACCGCCCTGGCCTACTGCGTGGCGATCGCCGCGCTCGTCGCGGTGGCCGCCGGGACCTTGCTGCTCCGCGGGCGCGGCCCCGCCACCGGTCAGGGCACTAGGCCGGCTCGGTTAGGTGCCGTTTGCAAGGTCGACGGCATCTTGACGTAGCTGGTCCGTATGGATTGTCCTAGCGGAGGGCCGGAGCTAGCTCGGGCTACTTGACCTTGTCCTTGGGGCAAGCCGCATGCTCGTGGAGCCGGGCAGGCCGCCCGGCCCTGGAGGAGACTGATGGACCTGATGACAATCGGTGCGTTCGCCGAGCGGACCCGGCTGTCCCCCAGGGCGCTGCGCCTTTACGACCGGCTCGGGTTGCTCCCGCCGGTGCGCACCGATCCCGTCAGTGGCTATCGCTTCTACAGCGAGGACCAGGTGGCCAGCGCCCGGCTCGTCGCGCTGCTGCGGCGCCTCGATATGCCGCTACCGGTCATCGCGGACATCGCGACGAAACCGCCCGGCGAAGCGGCGGAAGCGGTGGGAAGCTACTGGGCTGGCGTCGAGTCGGTCATGGCGGACCGCCGGGTCCTGGTCTCCTACATCCAGGCGAAACTCACGGGAGCCGACATGGCAAGGTACGACGTCCAGACCCGCATCATCCCCGAGCGCACGCTCCTTTCCATCAGCCGCCATCTGCACGCAGACGAGACGGACGCCTTCTTCGGCGAGGCCTTCGCCCGGCTGCGGTCAGCCGGTCCCGGCGTGGAGGGCATCGCCGGCTGCCCCTTCCTCGTGTTCTACGGCGAGGTCAGCGACGATAGCGATGGGCCGATGGAACTGTGCCGGCCGGTGACCCCCGGCAGCGCCGCAGGCCCGGCGGCAGCGATGGCAGACGTTCAACTCCGGGTGGAGCCAGCCCACGATGAGGTCTTCATCCGGCTGGCCATGAAGGACATGGGCTGGCCCGCGCTGGCACCGGCGGTCGACACGCTCGAAGCCTGGATTCGTGAACAGCGGCGCGAACCGGCGGGAGCGCTGCGCCAGGTCCTGATCGCTGATCAGCGGACCGCCACCCCCGACACCCCGGTCTGCGACCTCAGCGTCCCGCTACGATTCGCGCGAGAATGAAATTAGCTCCGGTCAGCCGGCCCGGCAGGGATCTGGACGGCGATCTCCCCGCCGAGCCGGGCGCCTGCGGAAAGGTGGAGATCATCCCCGCTCCAGAACCGGCCAGGGTCATACCAGTCCGGCTGCCGTCGGGCCGGCAGCAGGCCCATGGCCTGGTAGGTGACGGCGACGAGCTGGGCGCAGTAGGCAGTTTCCAGGCTGGCGTCCTGCTTACCCCGCCTGATCGGCGGCAGCCGCCCGCGCAGCCACCCGGAGGCGATCCGGACCGCGGACGGAAACGGCGTGCCGTCCAGCCGCGCGATCGTGCGCAGCAGCGCGTCTTCCATCTCCCGGGCAGGCGGGGGTTCCAGCTGGCGTAGCCAGGCCCGCTGACCGTACCTGGTGCCCCAGAGGGTGACGGCCGCGCGCAGGTCATGCAGCTGCACACCACGGTGACGACTGCCGGACCACAGGTCGGGCAGCGACCTGCCCAGCTCGGCATGCCACATCAGCGCAGGCAGGTCCTCCAGCACGACGGACATGCCGACATGGTTGACCGGGCTGTTGGTCGTCAGCTGGATGGCCCGGTCGGCCGCGGTATGCCCGCGAAACAGCCACACGTCACCCGTGCGGGTCAGGTCGAGGGCCTCATCCAGGCCGATACGCACGCTTGGCACAGTCGTAGCCTAGGCAGATGCACTGGTGGAAGATACTCGGCCTGGCAGCCTTCGCAAGCGTGGCGGCTACCGGGGTAGTAATCGCACGAGACCAGCGGCGCCGCCGCGCCTACACACCGGAGGAGATCCGGGCCCGGCTGCACGCGCGGCTCGCCGAAGCGTCCACGACCCTGCCGACAGCACCCGGCAACTCCGAGCCATGACACCGCGGAGCGAGAGCTCATGTCGGGTCAGCCTGGCCGAGTTCCGCGGCGATCTCGGCGATGCGCGCGCGCAGCCAAGCGTGCGCCGGGTCCATG
>JBAUAY010000730.1:0-4802 GCA_049676235.1 Streptosporangiaceae bacterium | reverse complement strand
CCTTAAGGACATACGGCACGCCCGCGTTCCACATGGGCACCGAGAACAGGTAGGCCTCCGCTGCTGCGAAGCGGTCGAACACGGCACGGGCGGCGTCCCACTCGTCCTGCTGCTCCGCCTGGGTTGGCCGCCACCCCAGGCGGCCATCTTGGCTTCGGCCGCGAGACGACCGAAAGCCGGGAGCTTCCCGTCGAACAGGTCAAGCTCCTCCACGGCCACATCGGGGTGCGCCCGACAGTGAGTGTCGAGGAACGCACCCGCAAGGGCGCGGCTGTCGCTCGATGCGCCCCTCGGACTAGCGGAGACGTGCAGCAGTGTGCTCATGAAGCGGACCTCTCTGATAAGTCTTTCTTGTTGCCCATGCCCGGTTGCCGGGCAAACCCCTCGAATGCGGACGCGAGGCGTGCGGTGAGGCGCCCCCGGACCGCGATCCGGTACCTGGTCGGCTCCACGTGCCCCCGGTGTCCTATGGGTTGATGCCCAGCTTGAGCCCGAGCCGGATGAGTGGTGATCACCCGTGCGACCGAGTTCACCCGGGTGAGCAGTTGGCAGCGCCTGCGGCGGCTTGCCGGTTACCTGGGCGGGAACTGGGAGCCCGGGAGGCTCGGGGGGCCAGGGGATGTGGGGGCCGTCGCGGTGTAGCCGATGACCGCGCAGTTGATGTCGACCCCGACCGAGCCGTACAGCTGGGGCTGCCCGGTGGCCCGGTCAGCAGGTCAGGCCGGCTGTAGGCCAGATTCAGGACCGTGTTCTCGTTAATCTGCCGCTTGTTGAGCCCCTCGGCGACCGCTTTGGAGCGCCGAAGGGCGACGCCATCGGATGTTCAAGCTCATCCCGTAAACCGCCCGTCACCGAACGCATGCCCGCAGGGATCGATGATCGGGCAGGCACCGGCGCCGGCGCTCAGGGCTGCAGGTCGAGTGCCGCCTTTTGGGTCTCATCCATGTAGAAGGGCGTGGAGGCGTGGGTGTGGGTGATTCGCCAGCCGGGGCCGGTCTTGCGCAGGCAGACGGTCAGACGAAACCACATGCCGAACACCCCGGGCGAGCCCATCTTGGCCAGGCAGTGCGCGTAGGCCACATCGCCGCCCGCCGCGATCTTGAGATCGCGCGTCTGGTAGTCAAAGGGCGCGTCGCCGAACCCGGTCAGCCAGTTGCGTACGCCGCCGGCCGTCCTCGGCCGGCTAGGCCGGGGGGAACCTCGAGGTCGCGAATGCCCTCTTGGCGCGACCGGAGATTCTGGGCGGCTCCGGATCCAGGCATGGCTCGGGAATTGCTCACCACCGCGCAGCGCCGGACGGCCGAAGGCGCATCACGGCGGCGTGCCGATCCTGCGCTGGTCGAGCAGCTCTCCGGCAAGGAACTCGAAGTCCTGCGACTGATGTCCACGAAGTTGTCCCGCCGTGAGATCGCCGCGCACCTCTACGTCTCGATTAACGCCGTGAAGACCCATCAGCGCGCGGTGTTCCGCAAGCTCGAGGTCGCGGACAGGGCCGGCGCGGGTAGCTCGAGCACGGGAGCTCGGCGTCCTGTAGCCGGTTGCGTTGCCATGGGCCGGTGCTGATTTGTGGCCGCTGGATGCCAGGTCCACCAGGCAAATCATCCGGGTGAGTCCAGTGGGCGGGGTGAGGACAGCTCACCCGGGCCGGCGGCAGCTTTGATCGCATGGCAATGCGGCAGCGTGCGGCACCGGGGTGTTCCCGGATGCGATACACGCCCCCGCCGCGCCACGCTCTAGTCAGCCATCGCGGCGCCACAGAGCGGGCACGCGGTTACTCACCCTCAGTGCGCCTTCCCGGCGCTTCTGGGCCATCTCATCAGCGATCCACATCGGGTCACCTCGAAGGAGCACCATGAAACCCGTCCTCAAACAGGCAGCACTCGGCTGCGCGGTCGGCTGCGCAGGTCTGCTGGCGACAGCTCTACTCGCCGGACCCGCGACCGCCGCACCCGTCCCGCCAACCGACACCGCTCATCCGGTGTTCGTTCAGACCGACAATCCCGCAGGCAACACGATCGTTGCCTACGACCGCACTATCACTGGTAGCCTCGCCCCCGCTGGCAGCTACCCGACGGGCGGTCTTGGCGGGATCGTCACCCCCGGTAACCCAGACAACCTCGCATCGCAGGGCTCGCTCGCCTACGAGGCCAGTACCCGCCTGCTGTTCGCAGTCAACGCCGGAAGCAACACCATCACCACCTTCGCCGTGCACGGCGACCAGCTCGAACGCCGCCAGGTACTGCCCTCCGGGGGCACGTTCCCGGCAAGCATCGCCGCGTACGGCAACCTCGTCTATGTCCTTAACGCCCGCGACGGCGGCTCGATCCAGGGCTACCTGCGCCGCGGCAGCAACCTCCTACGTATACCGTGGTGGCACCGCAACCTCGGGTTGGACACCAGCCGGATCCCGGACGGGACGCTCGGTCAGGTTGCGTTCACCCCGGATGGCCACCGGCTGATCGTCACCACGAAGAACGCCGGGAACAGCGTCGAGGTGTTCCGCCTCTGGTCCGGCTGGCCGTCGACGCCAACGGTCACGTCGCTTCCGGGCATCGAGCCGTTCTCGCTCACCTTCGATCAGGCGGGCCACCTTGACCTGGCCGAGAGGGGTACGAACGGCGTGGCCACCTTTACCGTCAACCCGAACGACTCGCTGACTCAGCTCGACTCGTTCGCCACCGGCCAGCTCGCCACCTGCTGGATCGCGGCGGTCGGCGGCAAGCTGTACCTGTCCAACGCGCTCAGCGACACCGTCACCGGTGTCAAGGTGGCACGCAGCGGCACGCTGACCGGCCTCGGCAGCACGCCGGCCGACAAGGGCACCATCGATGCAGCCGCACCGCCCGACGGCCGCTACCTCTACGTGCAGACCGGCGTGGCCGGGAATGTCGACGAGTTCCGTATCAATCCCGACGGGTCTTTGGTGTCGATCGGCTCGGTAACTGTCCCGAACGCGGTGGGCGGAGAAGGCATCGTCGCCCTCTAAGCTCGCCATTTAACCTCGGCGGTCGTTACTGGCCAAGATTGCGGATCTTGTCCGCCGTGTCTGCGTGACGTGACACGGCCACCGCGTAATGATCTTCGGGTTCGTGTCAGAGAACTTGAAGACACAGGCGGTGGCCGTGGCGTTCAGTATGGCGTGGCTGGAAGGCGATGTCGAGCAGCGGCTGGCGGCTTTCCGGGGGAAGATGTACCGGTGCTTCACCGCGCGCGGGGATGTGGCCGGACGGGCGGATCAGGCTGGGCGTGGATGTCAGGAACTGGCTGCGGCCCGGCGCGACGTGCAGCCCGGAGCGGTTGTTCTGCCACGTGTACTGCCGGGGGAAGGGGCAGGCGCAGATGATCCAGGGCTGACCTGACGAGTGTCGGCGACGGATCCTTAGGTCGGGTAGCCCGGCCGGGCTAACTGACGTGATTGTCCTGGATCACCGTGACCGGTTCTGAAGGCCTTATCGCCACTGGCCGTTCCATTGTTGGTCGACCCCCGCGAATCCCTTTTCGGTGGCTCAGGAAATGAAGCATCGCTAAACCCGGGCAAACACACATCGTCAAGCCAGGCATTTTCCATAGGCCGGCCAGGTCAAAGGACCGTTGAATTGGCTGGCCGGCGCGCGGGAACAAGCACCACGGCCCGTTCTGAAAGAGATCTTGATTTTCCCGAACGGAACGTGGTTTCCGCGCCGCCTCCCCGGCCTGCCATCCGCGCCGCGGCGTACCCGTGCACTTACCTGACCTGACGATGTGCGGCGCTGATCGCGCGGCGAGACTGGGCTGTCGCATGATCGGCCGGCCGAAGAACCGTCGTGGAGAGGTGAGGACCGATGACTGCAGGCGAGGGCGCGGGAGACCGCATACGCGCTGCCCTGGTGACCGGGGGGACCGGCGGCATGGGCCGGGTCATAGCCGCCCAGCTGGCCGCCGACGGGTTCGACGTCGCGGTGGCCTACGCCGGAAGCGTCGACCTAGCCGACGCGACGGTGAAGGAGATCGCGGGACATGGGCGGCGCGGTGCGGCGTTCGCGGCGGACATGGCCGACGAGGAGGCGGCCTCAGCGGTGTTCGACGCCGTCGAGGACCGCCTCGGGCATCTCGACGTGGTCGTGCATACCGCCGGGATCAACCGCCCCGCTGCCCTCACGGACCTTGACCTGGCGGACTTCGACGAGATTCACCGGGTCAACGTACGCGGCACGTTCGTGGTCGGCCAGCAGGCCGCGCGGCGGGTGCGTGACGGTGGCTCGATCGTCAACATATCGACGAGCATGGTCCGGGTGGCGCCGCCGGAACTGAGCGCGTACGCGGCGTCCAAGGCCGCCGTCGACGTGCTGACCCGCATCCTGGCCAAGGAACTGCGCGGCCGCGACATCACGGTCAACGCGGTCGCGCCGGGTCCCACCGCGACCGCGGCCTTCCTGTCCAGCACCTCGGCTGAAGAGCAAGAACAGCTGGCGGCTCTGCCGCCGCTCGGCCGTCTCGGCCGTCCCGACGACATCGCCGGCGTCGTGTCATTCCTGGTCGGGCCGGCCGGGCGGTGGGTCAACGGCCAGGTCGTCTACGCCAACGGCGGGCTGGCCTGACCGCCGCCACACCCATCGAGATGGAGGCACGCATGCTGCTCGCGAACAAGTCCATCGTCGTCACTGGCGGGAACAGCGGTATCGGCAAGGCGATCGTCCTGGCCGCCGCCGCGGAAGGCGCGAACGTCGTCGTCGACTACCGCATGCACCCGGAATACACGGCCGAGGTTCTGGCCGCCGCCGCACGGGCGGGCGGCCGCGCGATCGGAGTGGAAGCCGACGTCT
>JBAUAY010000729.1:0-2407 GCA_049676235.1 Streptosporangiaceae bacterium | reverse complement strand
GGCCGCGATGGCCGGCGGGAGCACGACCACCCCATCGGCGTCGCCGACGAGGATATCCCCCGGCTGGATGGTCACCCCGGCGCAGGCCACGGTGACACCTGTTTCCCACGGGACATGCCGCCGGCCGAGGACGGCCGGGTGGACGGCGGCGTGATAGACGGGAATCTCCAGCCCGGCCAGCGCCACGCTGTCCCTGATCGCCCCGTCGGTGACGATGCCCGCCGCGCCGCGGACCTGGGCGCGCAGTCCCAGAATGTCGCCGATGGTGCCGGCGGTCGGGTCGCCGCGGGCCTCGATGACCAGCACCTCGCCCGGGCGGATCTCCTCGATCGCGCGCTTCTGCGCGTTCATCCCCGCGCCGTAGGCCGCGGACAGGTCCTCGCGCAGCGGCAGGTACCGCACCGTCCTGGCGTACCCGGCCATCCTGGCTCCGGGGTGGGTGGACCGCAGCCCGTCCAGCGTCAGGCCGTTCAGGCCGCGCTTGCGCAACAGCGCGGCCAGCGTCGCGGTGGAGACTTCGTGCAGCCCGGCCAGGATCTGGGGGGATGGCAGGGAACCGGCGGCGGCCCCGCGCGCAGCGCCAAGGGCGGCCCCGCGCGCAGCGCCAAAAGCGGCAGCGCGCTCGGCGGCGTCGGCGCGGGGCATGGCGCCGGGCGGGCCGAGACGGTAGTCCGCCTCGGTGATCGGGCTGCGCAGCCGGCCCGAGGACTGATCAGGGTTCTCCCCCGCGCTGACCTCCACCTCCACCACGTCGCCGGGGTTCACCACGGTCGAGCCGGTGGGCGTGCCGGTGAGGATCACGTCGCCGGGTTCCAGGGTAACCAGCCGGGACAGGTCGGCGACGATGTCGCCGAAGCCGAACAGCATGTCCTGCGCCGGCCAGGCATCCTGGGCCAGGTCCCCATTGACCCAGCTGCGGAGGCGGACCGTGGCCAGGTCCACGGCGCGGGCGTCTATCAGCCGCGGGCCGAGCGGGGTGAAGCCGTCGATCCCCTTGGACCGCACGTTGGAGCCCCGGTCGGCGTAGCGCAGGTCGTAGACGCCGAAGTCGTTCGCGGCCGTGATCCAGGCCACGTGGTCCCAGCCGGCCGCCCGGCTGACCCGGCGAGCACGGCGCCCGATGACCAGCGCCACCTCGCCCTCGAAGGCCAGCAGCTCGCAGCCGGGCGGCCGCACCACCTCCTCGCCGCTTTCGGCGAGCGAGGAGGAGGGCTTGAGGAAATACGACGGCCAGGCCGGCATGGTGCCGCGCTCGGCCGCGCGGCTGCGGTAGCTGACGTGCACCGCGACGATCTTGCCGGGAACGCGTTCCAGCGCAGTCATGATGCCGGAAATCATATATGAATAGCCCGCGCCTCACCAGGGTGGTGGGGGTGCCGGCGGTTCCAGAGCCAGGCCCGCTAGAGTCGCGTTATGCGATTCGCCACCATACGGACTGATCAGGGCACGACTGCGGCACGGCTGGACGGGGACGTGCTCATACCTTTGGCCGTCGGCGACGTCGGGGAGATGCTCGCTGGCGGCGGTGCGCAGGAGCGGACGGGAGCGCGGCCGGTGCCGGTCGCCGAGGCGGACTTCGCACCGGTGGTGACGCGGCCGGGCAAGGTGATATGCGTCGGGCTGAACTACCGGGCGCACATCCTGGAGACCGGGCGGGAGCTGCCCGAGTACCCGACCCTTTTCGCCAAGTTCGCCGACACGCTGCTCGGCCCGCAGGACGACCTGGTGCTGCCCTCGGTGAGCCAGCGCGTCGACTGGGAGGTCGAGCTCGGGGTCGTCATCGGCCGGCCGGTCTACCGGGCCACGCCGAAGGAGGCCGCGGCGGCCATCGCCGGGTACACGGTGATCAACGACGTGTCGATGCGGGACTGGCAGCGGCGCACCCTGCAATGGCTGCAAGGCAAGATGTTCGAGCGCTCGACGCCGGCTGGGCCCTACCTGGTCACCGGGGACGAAGTCGGCGACGCGGCCGACCTCGAGGTCAGGTGCGAAGTCGACGGCGAGATCAGGCAGCAGTCGCGGACCTCGGACCTGCTGTTCAAGGCGGCGGACATCGTCGCCTATGCGAGCCAGGCGATCACCTTGAAGCCGGGCGACCTGTTCGCTACCGGAACGCCCGGCGGGGTGGGCGACGCCCGGAAGCCGCCGGTCTACCTGCAGGCAGGCAATGTGATGCGCACCTGGATCGAGGGCCTGGGCGAGTGCCTGAACCACTGCGTGGCGGAGAAGGCTGACTAGATCCGGACGGGCTCGCTGGCAGGTCGGTCGCTACGCTGCGACTTGTGAACAAGCAGGAGCGGACGTATGAGATCCTGCGGGACCGCATTCACGCCGGGGTCTATGCGCCGATGGCCAGGCTCAACATCGACGCCCTGGCGCGTGAATTCGGGGTGAGCCCGATACCGGT
>JBAUAY010000728.1:0-2795 GCA_049676235.1 Streptosporangiaceae bacterium | reverse complement strand
CCGCGGGCCACGCCAATCCGCGCGCCGGTGGCGTGGCTGAGCCGCAGGCTCCTGGTCAGGTGCCGCCTGGCCTGCTCGGTCGCGCCGAGGTCCATGGCCACCCGCCCCAGCCCGGCCAGGCAGCGCGCGATCTCCGGCCGGGCGCCGATCTCCCGCAGGATGGCCAGGGCTTCCACGTACCAGCCGTGCGCCTCGCCCGGCTGCTTGCGGAACCTGGCCAGGTCCCCGAGGCCGAGCAGGGCCCGGGCGGCGCCCCACTGCTGGTCGATCCGCCGCATCACGGCCACCGAGGCGGCGGCCAGCTGCTCGGCCTCGCGGAGCTTGCCCCGCTGAGCCGCGATGGCTGCCCGGGTGCCGAGCGCGTAGCCCTCGTTCCAGCCGTCGCCGGCCGCCTGCGCGACGGACAGCGCCTCGTCCGCGCTGACCTCCGCCTCGTCGGTCCGACCGGTGTGCAGGGCGATCTCGCTGGTCAGGTTCAGCGCCGCCGCCGTCCAGTACCCGTCGCCGGACTCGCGGCACAGCTTCAGCCCGTCGGTGGCCAGCGACGAGGCGGCGGCGGGATCGCTAGACAGGGCGAGCTGCGCGCGCGCCACCGTGGCCGCGCCCTGGACCCACGCCGGGACGGCGGTCATGTCCAGGGCCAGCAGCGAGCGCAGCCATTCGCCGCCCTCGCCGAACGTGCCCCAGACGATCCAGCACGGGCTGACCGCGATGCAGATCCGCAGCCCCGCTTCCGCGTCGCCGGCCTCCAGGCACCAGTTCAGCACCTGGGTCACATTGCCCGCATCCACGTCGTAGCGGCGGAAGACGTCCACGCGGGTAGCCCAGGGGGCGGGGACGCGGGCCATCCCGACCGCCACGTTGTGCTCGGCGGTCCGCAGCGCGTAGTCACGGAGCCTGAGCTGGACCGCCGCCGACTCCCCGGCCTGGGCCAGGCGCAGCGCCGCGTACTTTCTGATGGTGTCGAGCATCCGGTACCGCGCCTGGCCGAGCACCTCCGGATCGAGCACGACCAGCGACTTGTCCACCAGCGCGGCGGTCAGGCTGAGTACCTCGGCGGCCGGGATGTCCTCATCGGAGCACACCTGCTCGGCCATCTCCAGCGACCAGCCGCTGAACACCGACAGCCGCCGGAACATCGCCCGCTCCGGGGCGGTGAGCAGCTCGTAGCTCCATTCGATGGCGGCGCGCAGGGTGCGCTGGCGGGGCGCGGCCGACCGGTCGCCCGTGGTCAGCAACCCGAACCTGTCGTCTAGCCGGGCGCTGATCTGTTCCACCGACAGCGCCCGGACCCTGGCCGCGGCCAGCTCGATCGCCAGCGGCATGCCGTCGAGCGCGCGACAGATCGAGGCGACCGCCGCGGCGTTGCCCGGGCCGATGGCGAATCCGGGACGGGAGGCCGCGGCGCGGTCGGCGAACAGCCGGACGGCCTCGTAGCGATGCACGTCTCCGCCGGCCGCCGGGTCCGCGCCCGCCGGGGCTACCGAAAGCGGTGGCACCCGCCAGATCGTCTCGGCCGCCACCGACAGCGGCTCCCGGCTGGTGCTCAGCAGCCGCAGCCCCGGCGCGCTGGCCAGCAGGTGCCGGCCGGCCTGGGCGCACGCGTCGAGCAGGTGCTCGCAGTTATCCAGGGCCAGCAGCAACTGCCGCGATCGCAGCGCGTCGCCGAGCGTCTCGAGCAACGGGCGCCCGGCCTCTTCGGTGATCCCGATGACCCCCGCTATGCGCGAGACCACCAGGTCGGCCTGCTGCAGGTCAGCCAGCTCTACGAACCAGACCCCGTCGGGAAACTCCGCCGCGGCCAGGGCCAGCAATCGCAGCGCGATCCGGGTCTTGCCGATGCCCCCGGGGCCGCAGAGGGTCAGCGCGCGCGTTCGGCCCAGCATCTGGCGGAGCTCGGCGAGTTCCCGCTCCCGGCCGATGAAGCTATTTGGTTCCTCAGGCAGATGTGCCTGGATCTCGTCCACGTCATTTTCCCTCGGGGCACAGCGACACCTTCAGCGTAAAACCTGAAGGGCGATTCTCGGGGAAAACAAGCTTAAGTCACGCAAAGTAAGGCCCCTGAGCCGACCGAATTCACGGGACCTGAAAGATCAACGAGGCGGGCTGCCCTCCCCCCGGGAACGCTCTTAGCAGCAACAAATTATGATGCGCACCCGGTACAGCCCAAACCTCGCCGATGCTCAAGGTATTCGGTCGGCGTAACACTCCGCATCGTTCGGATTATGTAGGTCGTTATGTATTTTTGCCCGCAGACCGTCCGCGCGGACCGGGGAACTCCCCGGCTGCATTCCGAGTATCGCCAGCAAGTCTCGCTGGTCCGTGATCGTGTAATCGGGCACGCGGTCCAGGTAGGCCTTCTGTCCTGGTGATGGTCACAAGGACATCGGACCAGCTAGTTGACTTAACCGAACTTCTGTTCGACAATGAGCCGGATGGGGAGCGCGTCTGCGGAAATCAGGCGGATGCCGGTCGGGGAGTCCGGGCCGTCTCCGGCCCTCGGGGCACCTGTCCTCGGGGTGCTGCCGGCGCTGCGTGGGCTACTGCCGCGGGGCGGGCTGGCTCGCGGGTCGGTGGTGGCCGTGGCAGAGTTCGGCCTGCTGTGCCTGGCGCTCGTGGCCGGGGTGTCGGCGGACGGGGCATGGTGCGGGATCGCGGGGATACCCGAGGCCGGGGTGCTCGCGGCCACGGGCCTCGGCCTGGACGCCGGGCGGACCCTGCTGGTCCCGGAGCCCGGACCAGCCTGGCCGCAGGTGGTGGCGTCGCTGCTCGACGGGTGCGAGCTGGTCCTGCTG